>DAONFN010000043.1:0-12932 GCA_035403625.1 Bacteroidales bacterium | reverse complement strand
ACATCGGGAGTCGGACTGTAGAGGCCGTAAAGGTTCCCCTCGCTGCGGGTATAGGAATAGCTGGGATTCAGACCCGCCGAGGCATAATGGATCCCGGCGAAGCTGTTGTTTTTGGCGACGACGTTGTTCAGGATGGGATTCGATGAATTAAGATACAAACCGCTTTCGGCATTGTCGCTGATCAGCGTATTGTTCAGGATGAAGTTCGACGATTCCATTCTCACACCATGTCCGGCCGCCCGGCGAAAGGTGCAATTGTTCACCACCGGCTGATTGGTGGAGCTGCAGTACAGATTTGCGTTATTGGTGCCATTCCCTGCCTTTTCGATGGTGGTATAGTTCATCTGCGAACTGACCCCGGCGTCGCTGGCATCGTTGAAATAAACCCCATTCCAAAGTCCGTCGGTGGAGTCGTACGAAGTAAGCTGGATCGGCTGGATGGCCGACCCGTTAAAGCTGACGGAAGCCTGTCCGACCGTCAGTCCCGTGTTCGGGGAGAAAACAATGGTAACCCCCGGCTGGATGATGTGTGATCCGGCAGTGAAGCTGATATCGCAGGTGGCCCAGTAAGGGCTGGCTGCCGTGGTGAGGTTGGTCATGGCATTCAGGCTTCCGCAGAGCTGGGTGTACCCCGAAATGGTAGCCGTCATCTCCGACAGGGTGATATCGTTCACCGAAGAGGCGTTGAACCGAACCATGTACTGCAGATAACATTGCGATTGGTTGATCATCACGGGATTGCCCGATGCACCTGATATCCAGTCGCCCCAGATTTTATCAGCCCCCGCCAGACGGTAAAGCACTTCGTACGAATCGCCTGTTTGAATGGTTATCAGGGAGGCGAGTTTCTGGAAGGTTTTGGCCGATCCCGCCACAAAAGGCGATGAAAGATAAATCCCTTTTCTCACCATGGTTGCAGAAGGTACCAGTGAAGCATAACGGATGGTCGATACCAGCGAACCGGTAGCGAGTATGCCCCCGGTATAAACGATCTGGTTGTCGGCGGCAAAAGCGGCTGAGCCTTTCGTGCGGTCATACAGGTAACGGTCCGACAACTCCCACGTCAGCGTCGGGGCATTGTCCAGATCGGCAAAATAGAACTTGTTGCTCAGGATGGAGTTCTCTTCCCCGCCAATGACGGTCAGGATGCCGTTCGAGCAGGTGGTGGTATGGTTGCTAACCTCGACGGGTAACGGGGTGGTTGCACTCCAGCTGCCACAGGTCCCGTTTGCGTTAACGGAGGTATAGTAAACGGTGTTTTTCCGGGTGCCGTTTTGGTCGAATCCACCCAGTACGTATAATTTCCCGTCATATTTCGCCATGGTATGGCCGTTCCTGGCTTCCGGGAGGCCGGAAGTGGCCGAAAATGGTAAAAGATTGTCGTCCGGATCCACCTTTGCAAAGCAGACGGAATTGAGTGCCGTTCCGGCCCCTGCCAGGCTGCTGCCCCCGGCTATGTAGATATAGCCATTGATATACTGAGCCGTCAGTCCCCAGAGCGCCACAGGAAGGGTCACCGCACTTTGCTGCCAGGAACCGACCGTGCCATCATCGTTGATTGACGCCATATAGATCTTATTGGAAGGAAGTGCCCCTTTTTTTCCGCCGAACACGTAAAGCCGGGTCGCAGTTGCAACCATGGCATGATACCCTACCGAATCGGGCAGGCTGTTCAACTGTGTCCAGGCTCCGATCCCGGCCGAATTAACAGGCGCCTTATAAACAGAGTTGCTGTATTTTGAACCGTTGTATCCTCCCGTCAGGAATACATAACTGCGCCACGGAGCCAGTTGATGCCCGCAAAGAACCTGTGGAAGACCGGTGGTGGACGCCCAGTCATTGATGCTGCTTTTCTTGTACGGAAGAGAAACGGCATCATTCTTTACCAGCACATTTTCCGTCACTCCTTTCACGAAGTCGGCGTTTAGCGTATGGGTGAAGGTCACCTGAGCGGCGAGGCGAGTGCCTGCCATCGTCAACAGAATAGCAACCAGACGGATAAATCTGACGGATTTCATGGAAGTATTGATTTGGATAGGTTTCAGATTACTTGTTTGGCAAGATTACCCAATTTCTGCCGGCCCTGCAATCAGCCTTGCATTTATTGTATGAAGTAACAGGATTTCTGGATGAAAGGCAGGCGTCACTCCAGTTCCTTCAGCATCTCTTTGGAAACTTCCAGCGCCACCTGCTCGCCGTTTCTGCTGAGTTCGCAGGTTTTTTTCTTCCTGTCAACCCTGTACAGCCATTTCCGGTTGATGAGCACGGATCGGGAAATGCGGATAAAATGTCCCTCGGGCATCATCTCCGCCAGTCGTCCCAGGCTTAGGGTAACATACTCCTGGTGCGAAAGCGAGAAATGGATGGTAGAATAGTTGCCGTCGGCTTGGATATAAAGGATCTCGGCCGGATCGGCCAGGATGTAGCCCGTCCGTGTGTTGACCCGTATCCGGTCATCCTGGTGAAGATGGCGGATCAGGTGGTCGACCTTGTCGCGGAATTCGGAAGCCGACCGGGTGGCGCTGAAACGCCGGATGGTTTCAGCCAGCGTATCGGGATCCACCGGTTTGAGCAGGTAATCAAAGGCCGCGACTTTAAAGGCATGGATGGCATATTCGTCGTAAGCAGTTACGAAAATTACTGCCGGCGGGTTAGCCAGCCCCTGTAACCCTTTGACCATCTCCAGCCCCGACCGCCGGGGCATCCGGATGTCGAGGAATACCAGGTCGGGACGTTGGGTTTCAATCAGTCGCAACCCAACGTCAGGATCGTTGGCGGTGCCCGTGATCACCACTTCCGGAAAACGCTTCAGGAGGGCCAACAATAATTCAATCGCCTCGGGCTCATCGTCGACCAGGAGGGTATGTATGCTTTCAGTTTTGTTCATGGTCTTTTATCGTATAGCGAAATCCCGCAGGAATGATCACCGTAACCCGGGTTCCCGCAGGATCCCCGTCCTCCTTATGCAGATCGGTGATTTCATAGAGGATCTTCAGGTGGTTATAGCGGTCGAAGAAATCATAATAAAACTGTTGAAGCATCAGACCTTTGCCTGTCCCCGCCATCCTAAGCCGGGATGCCTGTTCCCGCCCGATCCCGTTGTCTTCCACTTCGATGTGCAGAGCGCCTGACTCGTCCCATACTCTCACGCAGAGCCTTCCCGCCCCGTCGGTCTTATTGAGCAACCCGTGCTTCATAGCATTTTCCACATAGGTCTGGATGACCATTTTCGGCACCTCCCGGTCAAGATCGACCGGTTGACGAATTTCCACTCCAAATTCAAATGTGTCGCGGAACCGGAGTTTTTCAATCTCAAGATAGTTGTGCACAAATACCAGCTCTTCCGACAGGGTGCGGGTCAACCGGTCGCCCGAAGTCAGCACCTGCCGGATGAGACTCGATAATTTGACGAAGAACCGGTATGCCTTCTCCTTTTCCTCCTTCAGCACCACCGAAGCGATGGAATTCATGGCATTAAAGGTGAAGTGGGGGTCGATCTGGTTATAGATCGAAAGGAGCTGTAACTCAGCAATCCGTTTTTCCGACTCCAGATGTTCCTGCATGGTTTTCTTCCTCTGGTTCATAAAAAAGTAGCCCAGCAGGAAAAAACCGGCAGCCGCCAGCAACAGGATCGTCGCCCAGAACCACCAGGTCTGCCAGAATGCCGGCACGATGCGGAATGCAAAACTCAACTGCGCACTGGAAGTGTTCCCTTCATCGTCGCGGGCTATGACATGGAAGGTGTACCTGCCCGGCGGAAGGTTTGTATAAACCGCCTCCCGGGAGTTCCGCGCGGGCGACCAGTTGCGATCATATCCCTCCAGGTAGCAGGAGTAAGTAACTCTTTCGGGTAGCGCGAGATCCATTCCGATAAACCGGAACCGGAGGTTTTTCTGGTTATGGCTGAACCGGGTCCTCTCGCCGGCCCGAAGGGCTTTCACCTCCCTTACCCCCCACTCCATCTTGTCGTTCAGCACGCTGACGTCGGTCAGATAACACAGAATGTCATGGTTCAACCGGGATACCTGCCGTGGGTCGAACCGGACTACGCGGTCGGATGCCGGAATCCAGTAAAACCCCTTTGAATCCCTGAAAAACCCGTTCTGTCCAACTTCGATTCCCTCGAATCCGTTGTTTTTGTCGAAATACTTGAAAAGCGGCGATTTCCCTGTGTAATAGCGTTTCAGGTCCAGCCAGGCCACTCCCTTCGTAGTCCCCACCAGCAACCCGCTGTCACCAACCAGGGAAAGGGCTGCGATCATAGTTTTCACCTCAGGAACCTCGACCGGGTTGAATTGATGGTAGTCGTAAAGATAGAGGCCTTTCTTGTTCCCGATCCAGAGATTGCCCCGGGGATCTTTAACCATGGCGATGGCACCCAGATCAAATGGGTATTGTTTATCCGGAAGGTTTATGATGTGCCCGTGATCGTCAAGGCTGATCCCGTCAAAGCCTCCCAGCCAGTAAACCCCGTTCCTGTCTTTGGCAATCGATACGACCGAATAGCTTTTCCCTCCTCCGGGTTTCACCCGTATCAACGAGGGATCCCCCTTGAAGGGAATTTTGAAATATCCTCCCGAAACCCCTGCCAGTATGCAATTTTCCTCTTCATCTTCGTACACGATCATGACGGTTTGACGCTCACCCTTTGGCAGGGGAAGCGAAAACCGGCGCCCGTCGTATTTGACAATCCCTACCACATTCCGGGTGATCCAGAGGTTACCGCAATGATCCACCTTGCTTCCCATGTAGAAGTTGTTAAAGGCATCGCTGGCGATCCTGCGGTACGAGGTTATTGGATGGAACTTCTTGCCATCCCACGAATGTATACCTTCCGTGTATGAGGAGAACCAGGGATCTCCGTTCCTGTCCTCGGTCACGCTCCAAACATACTGTGGAATTCCGCATTTTCCCGGAATGAAGTTGACAAAGGCATCCGATATCAACCGGTACAGCCCGGTCTCCGTTCCTATCCACAGGTTATCCTGGCGATCGGTAAAAAAACAATTCAGTGAAGTGAACTGGAAATGATCCCTCGTCTCTCCCCCATGATCAAACACACTTAGAAAGGGATGTTGGATACTGAAATAGACTTTCCCGGACCTGGAGACGCCGATTACGCTGTTCCCGGGTGTCGTCATATTTCCCAGACGTGCGATCTTTTCAGCACGGCTGCCCCGGAGGATGTAAAGGTCATCCTCTATCCAGGCATAGCTTCGTCCGTCACCTCCGGTAAAAAGCGCCCGGATATCGAATTTTCCTTTTACCAGCGTATCTGCCCCCCGGGTAGTAAGCCGGAACAGGCCGATAAAATCCGATGCGACATAGGTATTTCCGGTCTTCGGCTCGTGTAAAACCGCATATCCCGGCCAAACCTTGTCGGCCGGGATTATGGGCCGAACCGGTTCGGGGACTTTGTATTGGCCGTTCTCAAACCGAATGGAACAGAGGCAGTTCACGCTGTCGCTGGAATACAGGGTCACCTTTCCGGCACCTGTGGTGAAAAAAGACTGGAGTCCTCCGTAATGAATGAAAAGGGGACTGGGAAATCCACGCATTTTTTCCCCGTCCCATGCACTCAATCCTTTGCGGGTAAGGAACCAGATCGTGCCGGCAGAATCCTCGCAAACATTCAGCACCAAGTCGTTCGGCAATCCATCATTTTCTGTGAAGTTCCGGAAATTAACCCCGTCGAAACAACTGACTCCTCCTTTCGTCCCGATCCAGAGAAATCCACGGGTGTCCTGGAAAATACACATGACCTGCGACTGGGCAAGTCCGTCGGGAACGCCATAATACCGGTAGCTGTAATCCTGGGCAAACAGGAATCCGGGTGCCAGCCAGATGGAAAGCAGGCATACAAGAATCGTCTTCCGGTGGGGATGGAAGGGGGACATATCCGCTAACTCCTCTTCCGCGATTTCCTGAGTTTGAAGTAGTAATAGATGAAGAAATAGAGCGCTGCCAGGGCCAGCACGCTGCCTATACCAAAACCGGATCCATAATGATTCTCGGAGAGTTCGAACATCCACTCAGTGCCGTGATACACTGCTTCAACTACGGTGAGCAGGGCGATGATGAACAGCACGAGGTTCATGCGCTTCTCGTTCTTTGCCTCGTCGGCCTCCCGCCGCTCCCGCCGTTTGCGGCTGTCGCGCCCGATCGCTTCACGGATGTCGGTCAGTTCGCGCTCGATGTTGAGCCCTTCACGGATCTTCTCGTAGATCATCTGGGGGAGGAAGTTGTAGGAAATGTGGCGGAAATTGTAGTGTTTGTCGAAATCGAAAAAAGCCTCCTCCAGATCATGGTCCACGGTATCCAGGTAAAACTCGCGGCTGGTCTCCGAGAGGTAACTCTTTACGAACAGGCTGTGTACGTATAAGAACCGGAAATACCTGAACTCCCAGTTGAAGTCGTACACGGCTCCGCGCTGCAACAGGGTGACGGTGTCAAACAGGCACAGGGCGGTCCAGTTCTCGAACACCGATATCCGCGAACACTCGGTCAGACTGGTAAAATAGGATTCCGACGGCTTTCTGTCCGGCTGTTTACCCTTTCCGGCAGCCGTCCCCGGAGAAGCACACGTGGCCAGATCATAAAGCAGGTGGTTCTCCGTGTATTCCGGTGTGAAGGTGAAATCGTGCGACAGGCAGAAGAAAAGCTTCAGTTTGTTGCCGATGTTCAGGCAGTCGCCGGCACAGAACGCCTTCAGGATCGGTGCCAGGAACCCGATCTCGCCCGGCCGCGTGTTGCGGATCTGCTCGTTCAGGGCGACGATCGTCCCCAGGTCAGGGTCAATATACCGGCATTTGAAACAATAGATGAGATGATTATCGGGAAAAAAGAAGAGGTCGATGTAATCGACCTGTACGGAATAATCGCCAAACGAATGTTCCTGACCCAAAGGAAGCGT
Organism: Bacteroidales bacterium; assembly: GCA_035403625.1. Taxonomy (GTDB): domain Bacteria; phylum Bacteroidota; class Bacteroidia; order Bacteroidales; family FEN-979; genus CAIVAT01. The sequence goes on along the minus strand of DAONFN010000043.1, from coordinate 6,019 downwards.
GAAAGATCCCACATGCGGACGCTTTCCGGTCGTTTCACCGGCTGGAATGAGGCACCGCACGAAGCCGGGATAGTAGTATTCCTCCTGTTGCCGGATACAATCTTGACTTGCCCTGCAGGACTCAGCGCTGAAAGTTTCCGGACGTGAACCGTCGGAGTGAACATGCGTCTGCCATGGCCGGATTCCAGGCAAACCGGAAGCCTTTTCCCATGAATCCTCATGAGTACGCATGACTCCGCAAAAAATGGCCCAGCCTCCCAACGGCTTCCATTCCGAATAGTGATCATCATCCTGGTTCATGGCAGTCCTCTGTTGATTGGATTTATCCCCATGCCCTTGTGTCGTCGCAGGGTAAAACCTGCCTTGCCCCTATATTCCGAAAAACAAAAATAGAATGATTTTTTATCTGTGAAAGAACTTTATTACACAGAGATTCACAAAGGAGACAAAGAGTTTCCTGAATAAATTTGGAAAAATACTATATTTTTCTTATGTTTGAATAGTCAACAGATTGCCCCATCATTTCCCTTGCCGTTCTCCCGGTATAAAAAACTGAAGTTATGAAAACTCTCATAATCATTGCTTTAGAGATTATTATCCCTGTTGCCTTGACCGCGCAGAATATTTTTAATTATGCTTTTACGGCATCAGGAGGTGTGTTTACCCCACTTTCGGGGGGAACAAGCCCGGCCCTTTCCGGAGGAACGGTCAACGATGGTTGGTTCAACGGGATCCCCCTGGGTTTCACCTTCTATTATATGGGATCCCCTTACACGACGGTATCTGCATCGACGAACGGTTGGATGACTTTTGGGCAGAACATCGCCAACGCGGCCACCAGCAATCTCCTTGCCACTGGCGGAACCCGGCCCGTGGTCGCTCCGCTCTGGGATAATCTGGACCTGGTCGCCGCCGCAAACTTCAGCTACAAGACTGCCGGAGCCTCCCCCAACCGTATCTTCACCGCTGAGTGGATGAATGTGGAATGGTCTTCGAGTGCCACTTCTGCCTGCATCTCATTCCAGGTGAAGCTATACGAAGCCAACGGCAAGATCGAATTTGTGTACCGTCCCGAATCGGGCACCCTGGCCTCAGCGAGCGCCTCCATCGGGATCACCGCTGCGGGTACGGGAGCGGGGAATTTCCTGTCGCTCAATGGAGCATCCTCCTCCCCCACTGTCAGTTCCACCACCGAAACAACCAACATCGCTGCCAAACCGGCAGACGGACAGATCTATATCTTTGCGCCTCCTGAGACATCCCCTGCTGCTCCCATCAGCATGACGTTCACTGACATCCAGAAAACGAGTCTGACTGTAAACTGGATCGATCATTCCACCTCCGAAACCTGGTTTACTGCTTGGTATTCACAGGATGGGGTGAATTACAGTCAATTCGGTACAGTGACATCAACTACGATCGGTGGGACGGGTACGGCTTATTCGATCAGTAAAACGGGTCTACTGCCCGGGGTGGCTTACTATTTCAGGATCTCAGCTCATACGGAGGGAAATGCGCCCTTGGGATATCTTTCGGGAAGCCAGGCTACGACCGCTCCCACAACGATAGTGTCAGCAGCCAGCGGTAACTGGTCGTCCGGTACGACCTGGGCCGGCGGTGTGGTGCCTGGTAATCTCGATAATGTCCTGATCGCCGACGGTCACACGGTCATCATTGATGCGAATGACACCTGCAATGCACTGACGGTCGGTCAGGGAAGCTCCGGGATTCTTCGCTACGGGACCACGGCCCGAACGCTATCTGTGATCCAGGGTGTGACGATAACCACCGGAGGCATTTTCGACGCCGGCGCTACGGCAGGAACCAGCGTGATCCATTTTCTGCAGATCGGCGGAACCACCGCCACAGCATTGGGCACCGGTTCGCTAACCGTCAACGGAACGCTTGACCTGTACATCGGTTCCTCCAACGGGAAATGTACCATCACCTTTTTCGGAATTCCCGATGCATCGATCTCGGGTTCCGGGACGATAGACTTTTACCGGGTCGTGCTGAACAAGGGAAATACCACGGCAACCACCACAGTTGTCCCACCGGTACTCGAAGTGACCCGATCATGGACCGGTTCCGGCAGTACCTCGACCGGATTCCTCTACACCCATACAGCAGGCACCCTGAAGATAGACGGTTCCTTTTCCTATTCGAACCCGGTCTTTATCAGCACTGGGTATGATATTCCCGCATTGGGCGGTTTCTGGGTCAATAACTCTAATTTCAGTGTGACAGGCCTGGCGGGCTCCCCGTCCAACAACGGTCTCCTCCGTCTTTCAGCAGGCACCTATAGTATTGGAACGGCAGCCGGTCATACCATGGGAGCCGCCGCCGGTGCCGTGTTCCAGATCGACGGTGGAACCCTGAATATAGCCAGCCGGCTCAATACATCCAATGCGGTCACCTGGATGCAGACCGGCGGAGTGGTGAAGGTCACCACGGTTGGCAACACTACCTCCGGCACGCCCGGCTTCGGGCTTACCAGCGCCTCAAGTTCCTTTACCATGTCGGGAGGCACCATCATTCTGGTAAACGCCAATACAGGGAGTGTCAAGGTGGATTATTACAATAATGCGGGTACAACCAATATCACCGGGGGAAGCCTGGAACTGGGCTCTTTTAACTCGGGCGCAGCCAAGACTTTTTATATCCGGGGAACGGCCCCCACGACGTATCTGAACCTGACTTCTGCCAGCCACAGCGGAAGTCTGGCCGGTGATCTGATCCTGAAAGGGGACATGGAATTAAATAGTTCCGGATCGTTCACCAACAATGGTTATTCCATTACCCTGGTTGGAATGAATCCAACTTACCCGGGGAGTATCATTGTGCACAATGGGTCCACCCTGACCCTGAACACGTCGGCCTCCGCCACCCTCAGTTTTACGGGTTCGTTCAGCAACCAGGACCTTTACTCTGAAGGGATAATTACCGCAAACCAGTTGTGCGGTTTGAACGTCAGCAATGTTTTTGCCGGTGGTGCAGTCACCATCCCCTCCGGGATGACCCTGCTGGGGGATGCCTCCCTCACCCTGGCATCCGGTACCCTGATCGTTGGAACGGGACTTACCCTCGGCACGGGATCCACTACCGGATTCACCTTTACCAAAGGCGACGGGTCCGTTACCGGGAATCTGACGAAGAATTTCGGCTCCGGACTCGTCCATTACACCTACATCGGGACCTCGATGCAGTCAACCGGCACAGAAATTCCCTCTTCCATCAGTGGCACCCTTACCATCAACAACGCCGCCGGGGTTACCTTGACTGCAGCCCTGCAAACGGGGAAACTGGTGATGACCACCGGAACCCTGACTACCAGCAGTGCCGGCCTGCTCACGGTGACCGGCACCGCCCCCGGAGATATCTCCCGGTCCGGAGGGCAGGTAAGCGGGCCCATGCAACTCACCCTCCCGGGCAGCCTCGCAGCAGGAACAACGTACCTGTTCCCGCTCGGGAAGAGTGCTTACCGGCCCTTCGAACTGGTTGACCCGGTGACGATGGCCGGGAGCAGTGTCATCCTCAAGGCAGAGGTGTTTGACGCCAATGCAGGGGGAACCCCCGGAGCGACCATGGTGACGCTTAACACCGACCGTTATTGGGAGTCCTCCATAACCTCGGGAAGCGGTAACTTCACCGGAGCGTTGTACCGGGTCACGGAGACGGGGCTGACCTCCAACAGCGGCCTGGCAAAGAGCAGCACAAAAACCGGAACCTACGAGCTGGCCAGTGTACAGGCACCTTCGGGAAATACGCTGGTGACCGGTTCGGCAGCCGTCCCCGGTTTCACGGTAATCGGTGACAAAAAGATGAACTATGCAAGCAGTACCACCACGCAGAGCAATGTAACTTACATCCGGGAGGGATCCGTGAACCAGGAGATCCTTGGCATCCAGGTGGTCACTTCAGGGAATCTCGCCCCTGCCACCGTCACTTCTTTCACCTTCAGCACGAACGGATCGACGCGAACGGCGGATATATCCGCAGCCCGGGTATTTTCTTCAGGCACCACTTCCACGTTCTCAACCGCCACTCCTTTCGGAACAGCCTTGAGCAACCCAGCCGGCACTTTCACGATCAACGGGTCACAGGCACTGGCCGAAGGAACCAACTATTTCTGGCTTGCCTATGATATCGCAACTGGCATCATCGACAATGATGTGGCTGATGCCGAATGTACCTCCGTGACCTGCCGGGGATCAGCCTATTCCCCGGCGGTAACCGCCCCCGCCGGAAGCAGGGCCATCCGCGCCGCCCTCAGCGGCAGCCTGACGGTGGGAACCTCCGGTACCTACCCGAACCTGACCGGGGCGGGCGGCCTGTTTGAAAAAATCGCCCAGGTGGGGCTGAAGGGGAACGTAACGGCCCTGATCGTTTCCGATATTACCGAACCGGCCACCAATGCAATCACCCAATGGTATGAAACAGGAGGGAGTGGATATTCCCTGACGATCAGCCCCAATGCAGCGGCCATGCGTTCCCTGACGGGAAGCTATACCGGCGGACTGATCCGGCTGAGCAATGCGTCGCGGGTGATCTTCGACGGACGTTTCGACGGTTTCGGTAAATTCCTGGCCGTGAGCAACCTCTCTGGATCGGGGACCATTGCGGCTATCCAGATGATCGGAACCTCGGCGGGTGCAGGTTGTACCGGCATCCAGGTGAAAAACTGCCAGATCAGTACCGGGCATAACGGGAACACCTCCTATGGAATCGCAATGGGAGGATCAACTGTCGGTAGTGCGGGTTACGATCATGATGACATTCTGATCGATAATTGCAGGATACAGAAGGCAACCTACGGAATTTACGGTTCTGGAAATTCGACCGACGGAAACGACAACATGGTCATCCGCTTTGATACCATCGGGTCTTCTGCAACCGGCAGCGAGATCTCCCGTTACGGGATCTACATCCTGCAAAGTCCGGGTATCCAGATCTCAGGAAACTATATTCTGAACGTACAAAGTCCCTCTGCGAATCCGCGGGGGATATACCTCGGGGCCGGATCCATCAATTCCCGGGTCACCGCGAACCGGGTTTCGGGGGTGAGGAACAATGGCACAGCAACCAATGGGGCCTCAGGAATCATGATCACCCCGGGTTATGTAACCGCCGGCGTAACCGTCGATAATAACATCGTAACCGACATCACCGCGACTGGAAGCACCAATCTGGCTTCGACCGACGGGATCGCCGGGATCCGGGTCGACAACGGGTCCGGTATTTCCCTCTACTACAACACCGTAAACCTTACCGGTACAGTTACCCATACAGGTACGACGGATGCGAGCGCTGCTCTTTACATCAACGCAACCGGTGCCATAGAGGCGAAGAACAACATTCTGTGCAACTCCATCGTGAATTCAGCAGCTACAGCCTATGCCTATGCTATATACTCCGACATGGCCAGAACCGGCTATACCCTAATCGATTACAACGACTATTTTGCTTCCGGAACCCAGGGCCGGTTGGGATACCTGGCATATAACACAGCCACTTCAATTCCGGCCTGGCGCACCCTCACGCTTCAGGACGTGCATTCGGGCGACTGGAACCCGCTTTTTCTTTCGTGCACTGACCTGCATATTGATCTCTCCTCGGCGGCCAGGAAAACCGGCGATCCTGTATCAGGTATCACGATGGACTTCGAAAAAATTACCCGTGACGGAACCCATCCATCCATGGGCGCACTTGAAACGCCTGTTGACGGCCAGGGCCCAGCGATCAGTTATACGCCCCTTGGCAATACAACCCAGCTTTCGGCACGGACCTTGACGGCCCAGATCACGGATTCGACGGGAGTAGCCACTTCCCCACCGGGGACGCCGCTGATCTATTGGAATATCAATCATGGGACCTGGACCAGCACAACCGGAATTCTTCAGGGTAACAACCAATTCCAGTTCTCATTCGGATCGGAGGTCAGCAATGGCGACAGCGTTTTCTATTACATCGCAGCCCAGGATACCCGACCGACGCCCAATGTCAGTGTAAATCCGGCTAT
>DAONFN010000042.1:0-12938 GCA_035403625.1 Bacteroidales bacterium | reverse complement strand
GGGCCCTTTCTTCTTCCGTGAATTCACGCTGGCCTTTTACCGCAATGCCGGCAAGGAAGAGCAACAAAACCAGGATATGAGTGAAGTACCTATGCAGGGTGTTGATTTTGTATGATGTAACTTTTTCCATGGCGCAGCGATTAATAGATGAAAACCTTATCAATGAACCTTTCCCCGTTGCCAAGGCGGGTTTCGATGAGGTAGGGGCCCTTGTTGATGGGGTTTATCCTGAATGGGACGCTTAAGTAACGTTCGATTTTTTCGAGCCTGATTTCCTGAATCTCTTTTCCAAGCAAATCAAATAAAACGACATTCACAGGACCCTCATAGGGATTTAATATTTCTAGGGTAAACTGGCCGTGATTTGGGTTTGGGCACAAAATCCTGTTAGTGATTAGTAAATCCTCAGTTACTGGCACCAGAGGAATGGAATCCTCACAATCCCGATGGCTCTTATAGGAAAACTTTACATAGTAATTAGTTTGAGTTGTTTTTTTTGGATACCTGCAAAATGGTTGATCCTGATATGAGCTGAGCGTTTCTGTTAAATAAATCGAATCAGAAGACTTATACCGATAGCACCAGGTTATTTTTTTTGCCATTGTGTCCGCCTGACAAGAAGTACAAATAAAAATATAGGAATCCTTTACCCGACCTGTTTTATTTTCGGCATCTTTTTGGACAATCTCTGGCGCCGAGAGTCCATTTGTTATTATAGCAGTGTCGGTCGCAGGATAGGTGCCCGGGTTATAACAAGGGTATAAAAGGGTGTCGGCATAAAGTTTACATGTAACGACGTCTCCTTCCTTTAATTTAACGACCGAGGTATCCGGCATCCATTTCCGATTATTGCTTTCTTGTTGAAGGACGCCGTTTTTATACCATTTATAAACCGGGTTACCCAATGCATTTGTCGGATTAGCAATGAATGTTATTGTATCTGACTTGCAAACAGGATGGTTATTTGCAATTGTGATACTAATATCTGTGAAATTGTAATAATCCAGTTGACGTTTTAGGCTGACAGAATTTTTACAATTTGATTCTATAACTTCAATGGTGTCGGTCGACTTGGTTGGATTATTGAAACGAACATAAATGGAATCAGTACCTTGCCCGTCAAGAATTTCACATGAATCCGGAACAACCCAAAGATAACGGGTGGCATTCGATACAGAATCTGCTCTGAAACCAATCTCAGTAACCTTATTTTTACAAATACTTCGATTAGGCATGTGAATGATTTTATTTGTAGCCGAACCGACCGGATCTAAAAAATACAGATTCAACATAAAAGACTGACCACTTGGTAAACCTGTAACGGTCAATGTCCCAACCGTCGGTTTATAGGCACCGAATAATAAGTTTACAGTAGGAGTTGTGGTTGTCGTATCTTGAGGGGTTGCCTCATAGTTTCCGACGATCCAATGAAATTGTGTGTCAGAGGCTGGAAGCCCAGTCACTGAATATGTAAAAGTCTGAAAATCACAAATCCCTGCGGGACCCTGGATTCCATTTGTGTTAGAAACAGGTTGGCTTACAAGCAGATGACTTATCATTAAAAAGAGTAGGATAAGATTCGTTCTCATGGTCGTCGTATTATGAGGTTGATAGATTTGATGAATTCTCCTTCGCGGGGATTACAGGGAATGGATTATTTGAGACCATTCAATTCCGGTGCTTTGGGAAAGCGAACACCGACATTCTTGTCATAGACAATTCCCTTATTATCTGAGAGATCTGCCCGATTTGCAACAACAGACCATGAAAATGACACATTCGATGCCCCGCCATGAAGCTCAATTACATCAAAGCCATATTTTGATTTATTGGCGACGAAAACGCCATTGCATTCGCCTTCCAATTGAATGAATACTTTAATGGGATGATCGCTGTTGACAGAAATATTATTTGAATAATCCGGATCAAGATCAATATGACAAGTTCCTGAGGATAAAGTTCCGGTACCAAAATCCGATAAAAGGATTTCAGGAGCAGCCTGAGCAAAGACAACAGACTTGCTTCCGTCTAATTTATCAGTGATATATGATAATTTCCCATTTGTCACAAGGCCATAAGCTGTTCCAGAGGCATTTTTACCACATACATAAGCATATACATAACCGCTACTGGTGCCGCTTTGAAAGTAACCGGCGTAACTTGAGCTAGCACCATTCGCGTAAGCATAAAGACCATTGGTAGAACCAAAAAATTGACCTCCTGCTCCAGTGGTTAACAGAGGTGCCGCAGAAACGTTGTTTCCTACGGCAATGATACCGGTTCCACTTGAATTGGCATTACTAAATTTTCCTGCCGGCTGGGCATCACAATTATTTGATACATCAACGCCCTTTCCTGCCGTAGTTCCGCTGGAAGTAATTGCCAATGCAGTTCCGCTGGCATTTGTGTTGGCAATCGTCGCAGTTGTGGTTGAGGAACTAGTTATATTGAAATTAGCAGTTTGCGATGAGGTTTGATTCGAAATAAAATTAGGCACTGACCAAGATCCTGATCCGTTCAGAAAATAGGTCGAACCTAAGCTGTTGCTACCGGTCACAAGACCACGGCTAGTGCTGCTGGTCGAGAAGAGAGGAAGGGTGATGCCGGAGCCGGACGTGATTCCAATCGCTCCGGTTGAAGCAGTATAACTAAGATCCTGCAACTCATTGCTGGTGGAGCCGTCCACTTCCGTTGCGGTTATGGTATAATTTGGATAAAAACCACCAATGGTAACAATGCCCCCTCCCGATAATGTTACCGTCTGATCCGGACTGGTATTGGTTATCGTGATGTCATTGGCATTGTTCGCAATGTAAATTCCGGTGCCGGCCAACAGGGTTCGCAGGTTGATATTGCTCCCGGTTTTATCCCGGTATACCTGGCCGGTTCCCGATCCCACGTTCGATACGGTGTGATCCCCCCAACCGTAAGCGGTGTTCCAGTTGACCGAGTTGTTGGTAATGGAAGTGAGTTTTTTCGAAGTAGCCAGAACCAGTCCGTCGGCGACATTCAGCGTATCCTGGTTTTTCCAGTAGCTGGTGTTGTGGAAGGTGGTTCCCCCCGCCAGCGTCATCCTGTATCCGGCCGAGTAGGTGTTGTTGTTGTCCGGAGGTACGCTCCAACCGCCATTCCCGTTTAAATAATAGGTTGAACCGACGTTCGAACTTCCGGGAATCAGCCCGGCGTTCGTGGATGAGGTTGAGAACAGCGGTAACGTAACGCTGTTGCTCCCTGAAATTGCAAGATCACGACTTGCGGCCGCATATGACAAACTTTGTATTTCATTCGTGACAGAGCCGTCAACTTCAGTTCCGGTGATGGTGAAATTCGGATAGGAACCGCTAACGGTATTGATGCCTCCGCCATTGATCACCACCGTCTGATCCGGCGCGGTGTTGGCAATGGTGATATCGTTGGCATTGTTCGTGACCAACATCGCCGTCCCGGCCAGCAGCGTCTTTAAATTGATGTTACTTCCTGTTTTATCCCGGAAAACAAGCCCGGTCCCGCTGCCGACATTGGATACCGTGTGGTCGCCCCATCCGAAGGCCGTATTCCAGTTGGCTGAATTGTTGGTGATGGAGGATAGTTTCTTGTTCGCGGCCAGGACCAACCCGTCTGAAACATTCAGTGAATCCTGGTTTTTCCAGTAATCCGCGTTATGAAACGTTGTGCCGGCCAGACTTAACCGGTAGCCGGGCGAATAGGTGGTATTGTTGTCGGGAGGAATACTCCAATAACCATTCCCATTTAAAAAATAGGTGGCCCCGATGCCGGCGCTTCCGGGCACGAGACCGGCATCCGAACCGGTAGTGGAAAACAATGGAAGCGATACTCCGCTTCCGGAGGAGATTCCCAGGCTCCGCGAGGAGGAGGTATAACTCAGGTTTTGCAATTCATTGGTGGTGGAACCATCCACTTCCGTTGCTGAGATGGTAAAATCAGGATAGCCGCCGCCGATGGAAACGATGCCGGTTCCCGTCAGTGAAACGATCTGATCCGGTTTGCTGTTGGTCAGCGTTATGTCGCTGGTGTTGTTGGAGAGTGAAAGCCCGTCAGCCGCGATCAACGTTTTCAGATTGATCGTGCTTCCGGTTTTATCCCGGTAGATCTGACCGGTTCCTGCACCCACGTTGGAAACGGTATGATCGCCCCATCCGAATGCCGTGTTAAAATTCGTCCAGTCCCCCGCCGACAAAGCCCCGGCAGCGGAAGAAGAGGCCAGACCGAGCGACAACACCTGGTTCGGAACGTCAAGCGAAAGCCCGTTGGCCGTACCCAGGGATAAGGGATTGTGGATGGAACCGATCGAACTTTTAATGGCATTGATTTGCCCCTGCGCCCGGCCAAAGGCACGCAGGTAATCGTTGCCGGGCAAAATCGCCGAATCCTTGATGGACCAGGAGGGGGTGTTGGTGATCAACAGGGGCCGGTTGGCCGCCTGTGAAAGCCGTCCCTGCTTGTTTACCGTAAAGTAGGGTACGTTGAATCCCCCGGAAGTGTTACCGATGATCCCGGCCGTTACCCCGGTGGTATAATAGGGGTCCAGTTGCACCCACTTCACGCTCGAGGAGGTGCCTGCATTGAAATAAAACCCCGGCACCAGCGTGGCACTCACCGAGTCGGTCTGGTAAACCAGCAACCCGTTGGCAGGAGCCGCGATCGCGATCCGCTGGGAATAGGTCATCCGGGGAATCAGCACCCCCCGGTTGTCATACCGTATGTCGAGTGCAGCGGATGCATCCGGCAGGGTATCGGAAGCGGTTTTGGGAATGATGACCTGCGCATTTCCGGTCAGAGCCTGGAAAATACACATGACTATAAAGACAAAACGGACCCCGTAGGGGAAAACGAGGGCGGGGAAAATGCCCGGGCGACTGGTTTTCATATAAGGCGGGTTAAGATTAGGTGTTATTACTGTAACAATAACTGATCTAATACACTTATATATAGAATTTTAATGAACGTACCCTCCTAACAAACCTAAAAAAAACATACCCAAATATAATAATTAATAATCCGGATTTTACAAATTGCGGGAGTGGAAACAGAAATAATCGGATTTTTACAGGAATCAGACCAAACGGGTGATGGAAGCCTGCGATTTGCCGGACAAACAGGGATTCAGATGAACCCGGTAGGATTATCGATACGGGTATTTGAATATTCAAAGCAGTATTCCTATTTTTGGACCTGACAATAACCGCGATCCTTGACTATGAGAAAATTCGTACTTACCTGGCTGTTGCTGGCCCTGGCTTCGCCGGTTGTGCTGGCCCAGACCTCCTACAAGGGATACAAGAGTTACCAGAAACCCGATTACCCCAAAGCGTATGACTATTTCCGCGAGGCGTTGCTCGAGAACGAGCTGGATGTGGTGGCTAACTATGGGATGGGGCTCCTGCTGGCCAACAATTCATTCCGGAATCCGTGCGATTTCATGCAGGCATTCCGGTTCATCCGGACCGCGCGGTCGGCCATGGGCATGCTTACCGGACAACAGGATGCCGAGTTGAAGAAGAACATCGCCGACATCGCCACGGTAATTACCCGCGACTACGACGAGATCGAATTGAAGCTGGTGAGCGAGATCCGCGGGAAACCGGCCAAAGAGAGGATGAATGCCGCGGCACAATTTGTGAATGAATTCCCCGACTCCAAATTCCTCATGGAAATGATCCAGATCCGCAACCAGGAGGTTTTCGACGTTGTGAGGAAGACCGACCAGGTAGCGGATTATAACAATTTCATCGAACGTTATCCCGATGCGAAAGAGGTTCCCGATGCCGTCAGGCTGCGGAACAATGCCGCCTATCGCGACCTGATCCGCACCCCGGAACTGAAAAAGGTTTATTTCTATCTCGCCCGCTATCCGGAAAGCGAACAGACCGACCGGGTGGTTGACCTGCGCGACTCGCTCGAATTCATCCAGGCACGGAACGAAAACACACCGGAATCCTACAACGCCTTCATCCGTGCCTTTCCCAGGTCGAAGCAGGTTGGCAAAGCCATTACTGCGTACATTCAGAAATCCTATGAAAAGGCACAGGAACGAAATTCCAGCAAAGATTACCAGGATTTCATCAACCGATACTATACTTCCGAACAGGGAGAAGGGGCGGTGACCCTGCGCGACAATCAACTGTTTGAAGAGGTGAAGGAGACCAACACGGTGGACGCGTACAACCGGTACATCTCCCGGTATCCGTTGTCGGGAAAAATCAAGGAGGCCCTTCAGCGGCGCGATACGAAGGCCTTTGAAGATGCCCGGGAGGCCAATACCATCCAGTCGCTGAACGATTTCCTGTACCGCTACCCGGCGGCCTTCCAGTCGAAAGATATCATGGCCATGCGCGATACCCTGCTGCTGAAGCAATGTGCGATGCTCACGTCGCCCGACCGTTTCTATGAGTTCATGAAACCCTACCCGGTCCTGGCCGAGTCGCCCCGCGCCCTCGAGATCATCGAGAAACTGGCCTTCAAGGATGCCGAACTGACCGACACCAAGGATGCTTACCTGAAATTTATCGAAAAATATCCTGCTTCGCCGCTGAAAAAGATGGCCCTCGACCGGGCGGCAAAAAAGGAGTAGGAAGGATTATTTTCCCGTTTGAGCCGGGGGTGCAAGGCTTTCGGTGAATTCCTTCTCGATATGGAAAACCGACCGGCTGACCAACACATGGTAGCCGATCCAGGCCGCTACGATGCAGCAAGCAAGCAGCGTTTTCAGGATGGCATCCTGACGGGGTTTTATATTGATGGGACGTTCCATATTCAATTGATCTGCGTCATTTTGATTTTAATTCCCGTTGCAAATCTTTATTTTCTTCTTCCAGTTTTTCGACTTGCTTCTTTTGTTCCTCAAGATCTTTGGTCAGTTTCTCATTCTCCTTCGTTAGATCCTCTGCTTTCTTGCTGTTGACACGGTATTCTTTAATTTTATCATACAGGGTAGCGGTCTGATCAAACACGCGTGCATACGGGTGCTTTGCACTTACCAGTTGGTCGGCCATATCCCGGAGAAGCAGTTTTCCTTTATCATATTTGGATTCCAGGTCTCCTGCTTTCAGCAAACTGTCGAGTACCTTAACGCACGAATCGTACCGGAGCAGTAATTCCTCCTGCCCTTTTTTCGAGTTTTTATCCACCTTGAAATACGACTGGGTCCTGGCTTTATCCGGCAGTCCGAAGAAACTGTAGATCGGTATGATGGCGCACAGGATACAGATCACCCAGAAGATGATAAAGATCGTGATCAGGGTATTCCGGTCGGTATTGCTGACGAAGGAGCCTTTCATGCAGAGGTGGGGGGTTAGGGCCGGTATCGGGCGTCGAACGGTAGGAATTGCTGATGGCTGCGGATGAACGAGTAGATCACATCCGCCGCCCTCCGGATATCGAAGTGGTTATAACGGAAATCAACGATATCATTCAGGGCTTCGCGATTCTGTATTTTGTAATAATAGTGGAAAATCCGGGCGGCCTGTTGTGCCTTTTCAAAGAGGGCGTAAGGCGGCAGGTAGGGCAGTTCCTGGTCGATGGCCGTTTTATGATTCCCGAAGAAGCCGATCAACTGGGCCAGCAAGGGATTGTTCTGGTGGTCTTTTGAACGAACCAGGGTGATGATCTTGCGTTCCAGTTCGCTGAACGATTCCTGGAAGACCTTATACAGGGAGATGAGTTCGGGGTGGGCCTGGATCGAGGTGCAGGGGGGGATGTAGGTTTTATCTTCCTCGAAAGAAGATCCATGGTACCTTCCCAGGGGAATGGTGTTGGGTTCCAGCACGTGCAACTGGTCCCGGTTTGCGGCAAAGAATTCGAACCGGAAATCCTGCATGGCATAGGGATACCTGGCGGGGTTCTCCTGGGTGTCGATGGTGCCGAAAGGAGCCCTGGAAAAGGGCCGGCCCGAAACGATCAGGTAGTACCATTCGCTCTGGACCTGCGGTTGCGACAGGGGAAAGTCCTGGTTGCCAGGAACCTGAAAGAGGTGGCCTTCGGGGGAGAGGGCGGTAAAGCCATGCAGCACCGTGAGCCGGTCTTTGTTGAACGAAACGGAGAAATGCGGCAGGGACACGTTTTCGTCGTTGCCCGGCACAAGCCCGTAGTTGAGCGGGTGGACCAATCCCCGTACGGTCTGCTGTACCCGGTGGATGAAATGGTCCTCCATGCCGATAAAATGGTCGGCTGTAATCTTCATCCCGTTGATCCAATTCACCTGGTAATTTTCGTTCATGCTTTCAGCAGTTGGGATTTATATTCGTGTTCGCGTTTGCAGATGATGGTATAGGTTTTCCCTTCCCGGTCGAATTTGGCCTTCAGGCTTTGCATCTCATCCGGGTTGGCCTGGCCGAAAAACACCAGGTTCTTCATGCCCAGTTCGAGGAAGGTACGGTTCGGGTCGAGAAAGCGGCCGGTAGCCGATCCGTCGGCCAGGAAGAAGTACCAGCCAAGGGAGTTGTTGCTCCGGTCGCGCACTTCGATATCGTACTGTCCCTGGGTGACTTTGTCGTATTCGAGGGTGGAGTTGAAATAATCGCCCAGCCGAAGGTCCTGAGGTGCGATCATCGGCAGGGATTCGATCATAGGGCTGCCGGTTTGCGGGGCAAGTTTATACCGTACCAGCACAAAATGAGAGACCTGGTTGGGGTCCCATTCCAGTTCGGAGCCCTGTTTGTAAATCCAGGGCTGCTGCAGGTAGATCCGTTCGGGAATGGCCTGGAAGCATTCGATGGCATACAGGAACGACAACGGGATGAAGAAGGTAAGGACGGCGGAAAGGTAGTACCACACGAAGAAGGAAGGCAGCTTATATCCGCCGATGCCCATGAAGGTCATCAACGCGGTATAGCCGATCAGGACAATGGCAAAGGCAAACAGGAATCGCCAGCCGACCGGTTCCGTTTTCGGCCATCCGAGGATCTTTCCCGAGAGGAAAAGATGGAGACCTCCCAGGAGGAAATTCCAGATCATGATGACGAGGTAGAAATACCACAGGTGGTTGATCGCTCCGGCCCTTAATCCCGGCAGTCCGAGAAGGATCGATCCGATCAGGATATAAATGGTATTCAAACCGGTCTTTTTCTTGGCGGCGGGGACAAAGAAGGAGATGACCAGGATCAGCCCCAGTCCCAGGATCGAAAAGATCAGGATGGGGGCCAGGTTGTATGGATTATTGGTGACTTTGTTAATCATAACCGGTCAGTTGGTTGCGGAGTTAAATCCCAGGAAGGAATTATCAAGCGTAAACGATGCCTCTGTGACCGACACATCGACCACCAGTTCGAGATCATATTCCAAAGGTAAAAAATAATTCCTGAAATGACGAAGGAGGGTCTCCTTCTCGCCGCCGGTAAGATATGTGGCAACCTGGTCGGCATGAACAGGGCCGATCCGGAGGCGGATCACAGGCACCGGTTCTTCCACGCTGCCGCCGATGATCAGGGTATCGCCACAGGCCGAAGCCCCCAATCCGCCGGGGGACGCTTTTTCCGGGTTTCCGATCGGTTTGAACCCTTCGGCCATTTCGTATTGAACCGGTTCGTCGAGGAGGTACGACAAGATTTTAGCAGTAACCGGGAAATCGCCTACCACCGAATGAAGTAAGGGTATCGCCCGGGCCAGTTTCACCCGGTCAACCGGCGACAGGGCAGGATCGTCGATCCGGTAAAAATCGATCAGGCTTTGCAGGCTGCTGCCTGAGAGGAGGGCCAGGACATCGTTCTCGAAACTTTCCAGATCCACCCTTTTTTCGAAGATGGCATGCTCGATCGGGCTCAGGAGGATGTTGGCGAAAGTTCGCTGCTGCTTGTTGAACTCCAGGATCTTTTCCCGTTCGGCAGGCTTTATCGAATGGTCGTCGACCGGCTTGAGGAAGAGATATTCCGGCAGGGCGTCGAAGATCCCGTCGCGGGAAAGATCAAGGTGAAATTTTCCACCCTTGAATTCACAGTGCAGGATATCGTTCTCCCAATGTCGCTTGTGGGCGGATTTAAAGCGAACCACGAAATCGTCGTAGGAGTATCCTTTCGACAAGAGGTCGTTCACCACCGACTCTGCGCGGATCCGGAACCGGATATCATTAATAGCCTCGGCAACCTGGTTCATAATATGTTTCCTGCCATGGCAAATATACGATAATAAAAAAACAAAAGCTGCCGGGGAAGACCGCCGGCAGCTTTTCAGGATACCCGGAAACGGGGGTTATTGTCCGATCACCACGGTAATGGTACCGGCCGATCCGTTTCCTTCGACTTTAAGGAGGTAGATCCCCCGGGCGAGGCCGGAAAGATCGATCGTCTTGCGAAGTTTACCGGCAAAGCGAATATCGTTCTCTCCGTAAACAGCCACTCCGAGCGAATTGTAAACGGTCAGGCGCAGGGTGGAGGAGGTAGCCGACACGATATCGAGATTGAACCGGCCGTTGTTGGGATTCGGTGACACCGTGAGCCCAAAGCCGCCGTTTTCGCCCATACCCAGCGTAGAGTAGATGTAGAGCGTCTTTTCTTCCGAAGAAAGGCCTTCACCGCAGTCGTTCACCGCACCTACTTTGATGGTGGCAGCACCGCGATAATCGGCATTCCAGGTAACCGTTCCGGTGAGCCCGGAAGCCGCGATGGTTCCGGCATTGGCAGGCAGAAGCACCCAGTGATAACCTGTGGCAAGGGGCACTTCCGAAGTGGTAAATTCGGTCTGGGCTACTTTATGTACGTCAACGGTATCGGAACCGGCGGGTTTGGCCGGAGCAGCCGGAACATCGATGACCGAAACGGCCAGGTCTTCGGAATAGGTTCCGTTGCCGCAGTCGTTGATACCCTGGACCTTGAGCGTGAAATCGCCGGTGAATCCGGATGCCAGGGTCACAGTGCCCGTAGCGCCGTTGCCCGACACGGTACCGGCCGTTTCAGGTTCGATCAGCCAGGCGTAGGAAGATGCTCCGGTGGATCCTTCTGTGGTGTAGGTTACGGCGGCAGCATTTTTGCAGAGGGAATTATCGCCGACAGGTTTTGCGGGGGCGACCGGGGTCGAATGGATCACGACCTCCTTGATCACCTGGTCGGTGCATACGCCGTTGCTCACCACCTCCAGCGTCACGGTATACGTTCCGGCATCGCTGTAGGTGTGCGTCGGATTCTGGTCGTTGGAAACATTGTTGGTACCCGAATTCGGATCGCCAAAGTTCCAGTTCCAGCCGGTGATCGTACCACCGTTGGCCAGGGTCTGGTCGGTGAAGGCAACCGGGGAGGCCGGGCAGCCGGTCACGTCGGCAAACTTGGCTTCGGGCATGGCCGTCACCTGGATGAATCCGGTTTTAGTGATGGAGGCGGGGTCGCCGGTTGTCTTGGAAATGGTCAGCGTTACATCGTAGGTTCCCGGTTGGGCATATACGATGCCGGTCGGGTTCTGCAGGGTGGAGGTCGCCGGATCTCCGCCCGGGAACTGCCACGACCAGGTAGTCGGGTTTCCGGTGGAAAGATCGGTGAAATTGGTTGAACCGCCGAGGCAAAGGGTGGAGGCACTGGCCGAGAAATTAGGAGCGAGCGACATGTCGGTTACCGGGACAGTGCTGGAATAGCGATAATAATTGTGCTTGGTCACGGTCACCTTAACCAGCGTACCCACGGGGAGCACGGGGATGGTCAGGTTTACCGGTCCTGTAGCGCTGCCGTATGCGGTGGCCAGGATCTGATTGCCGCCGGTGGTAAGGGCGATGAAAGCACTGTCGTTGGTTGTGATGGTAAAAGTGGTCTGTCCGAAAGGAATTTCGTTTTCGTGCGTCACGGCCAGCTGTTGCGGGATCTCGGTGTAGAGTACCTGGAAGGCATCGCCGTGCATGTGGAAGAGCCGGTATGTCACGAGCTTGTCGCCTGAGTTATACGGCCAGCTCGATTGTTTCAGGAAGTACTTTCCGGCGGCTACACCGAATGCAGGAAGAACACCCCTTGAAGCGGGAGTGGTTCCTTCGGCAGGCATAAAATCGGGCCACATGTTGTCGTACATACCCCAAACAAAGGTGTCGTTCACAAAGGAGTAGGAAACTTCAGACGGGCATACTACGCCGAGGGCGCCGGAATTGTGCCCGGCTGTGAAGTGACGGTGGAAGCGTTCACCGAAGCACTCGGAGGTACGGTGATAGGCGCCGGTCTGGCAGTTGATGGAGAAGACAAAGGTCAGGTCGGTATTGTGAAGCTGGTCGATGTTGTTGTTGTGGTAGGAAGGTTCTCCCCAGCCGGTATATTCGCCGTGATCGCGGTGTTGCAGCATGAAGGCGCCCGAATCGATGGCGTTGTTGATGTTGGTGGCCGTACCGCCGTCCCAGTTGCCCAGGGTGGCGGGTGACTGCGGGATGTAGTTAAGTCCGCTCGGACCGAAGTAGCTGACAACGGTTGAGGTGTTGGTGGCCGTCGACCAGGTCGATCCGGGGGTGCCCTGGTAAACTTTGTTGATGCGGCGCGGGTTCTTTCCCTGCTGGTTCTTGAAATAGCCACCCACAACTTCGGAGCAGAGCTGGAACCACCGTTCGGTCTGCCAGCCGAGAGCTGTAATGGGACGGTCGTAGAAACGCGGGTTTACCGGTGGGTTTCTCTCATAATTCAGGAACTTTGAGATCATGATCTGCAGCTGGGTGGCATTGTTGGCGGTGATGCGGGAGAAGACCACATCGGGCATTTCGTCGTTGTTCACATCCGCAAACTTGTTATCGGAGGCGAAGTTGGGGTAGGATGCCGGGTGTGCGTACAGGTGCGATATGATGTTCTTGGTAGTGTCGGTACCGTAATCGCCGAGAAGAAGGCAGGCAGCCGGTTTGATGGTCCAGGTGTTATAGGCGTTGTCGATGAAGTTCTCGATGGCGGCGACTGTATTGCCTCCCACCTGGGTAAGCGTGAAAACTTTTGTAAGGATTCCCTGCTCGGTGCGGAATTTCTTAATAGAGTCGG
>DAONFN010000041.1:0-12975 GCA_035403625.1 Bacteroidales bacterium | reverse complement strand
CATGCTCTCGCTTTCCTGCGTCAACGCGACCTCGACTGGCCGGTCTATTCCGACTCGCGCACCGCCATCGCCTGGGTCCGGAAAAAAGCGATCAACACCAACCTGGCCATCAACCCGAAAAACGAAGCTCTCTTTAACCTCGTCCAACGTGCTGTTAACTGGCTGAAAAACAACCCCTATCCAAACAAGGTGCTAAAGTGGGAAACGGAATACTGGGGCGAGATCCCGGCCGATTTCGGACGTAAATGATCAGGAACGGGTCGCATAGAAAGCATCCTGAATGTGATTGACCACCTCCTTTCCGGGCATCAGCAAGATCGACACGATGTCGAACCGCACTTCCCCCGAAAAACGTTTAAAATTCACATAGGCATTGGCCGCCCTTACGAGTACACGCTGCTTGGCTTTGGTCACCGAAGCCTCTGGTTCGGCAAAAACGTTCGACGAACGGGTCTTCACCTCGATGATCACAATGTCGGGACCGTCGCGGGCGATGATGTCGATCTCTTCCTTCCCAAACCGCCAGTTGCGCTCCAGGATCCGGTACCCTTTGCCTGCCAGCATCACCGCCGCAATTTCCTCACCGGCTTTGCCCAGATGAATATGTTCGCTCATATACCTTTTCAACCTGTCTGATGACGCTTAATCGGCAAAAAACGAAAAGGTGATACGGCTGTTAATAAAATGATAGCTGGACCTGCGGCCCGACGGTCAGTTTAACCTTGCGTCCGAGGATCAGCGCAAGGTTGGTGTCGAGGTGCCCGGCCGGGAAATCGAAACATACCGGGTAAGGGTATCCGGCCACCGCATCGGCTACGATCTCCTGGGCAGTCATGCCGTAAGGGATGGTGTTGTCGTTCATCTTCGTCATTCCCCCCACGATCAATCCCTTCAGTTTCGCCAGCTTCCCCGCACGCTTCAGGTTCATCATCATCCGGTCGATGTGGTAGAGATACTCATCCAGATCCTCGATAAACAGGATCTTGCCATCTGTATCGATCTCCGAGGGGGTGCCCATCAGGCTGTAAAGAACCGAGAGATTTCCCCCGGTCAGGATACCTTCTGCCCTGCCTTCCCTGGAAAGAGGTGCCCGGGGGACGGTGTAAGCGATTCGTTTGCCAAACAACGCGTTGATCATGGTCTGCAGGGAGTCGTCGGGCTGATCGCCTTTGATATTCACCGGCATGGGGGCATGCAGCGTTTCAATTCCGAACCGGCGATGGATGTGCGAATGAAGCACGGTGACATCGCTGTATCCCACGATCCATTTGGGGTTTTCGCAGAAGGCCGTGAAATCGAGCCGGTCGAGAATCCGCACAGTCCCGTAACCCCCGCGTGAACAAACGATGGCACGGATATCAGGGTGGTCGAGCATACTCTGGAAATCGCGGCTCCGCTGTTCGTCGGTGCCTGCAAACTGGCGGTGCCGGCTGAAAACGTAGTTCCCAAGTACCGCCTCGAGACCGTTACGCCCGAAAAAACGAATGGCGGGATGCACTTCTTCGAAAGTGATGCTGCGGGCGGGGGATACAATGGCAACCTGGTCGCCCTTTTTCAGGTAGGCGGGCGTGATCATGGGCCAAAAGTACGCAAAACAGCGACAATAATTCCTATCTTTGCGCCTCTTATTCCGAACATTCCAACGATCTGAAATCATGAGCGATAAAGCAAAATACAAGCGGTACACCATCACCTCCGCCCTCCCCTATGCCAACGGACCTATCCACATCGGTCACCTGGCCGGCGTCTATGTCCCGGCCGATATCTACGCCCGCTTTCTCCGGATGAATGATGAAGAGGTCGTTTTTATCGGCGGTTCCGACGAACACGGTGTGCCCATCACCATCAAGGCCCTGCAGCAGGGGGTCTCCCCCCAGGATATTGTCGACAAATATCACGGGATCATCAAGAAATCATTTGAGGATTTCGGGATTTCGTTCGACATCTACTCCCGTACATCCAACAAGATCCACCACGAAACAGCCTCGGCTTTTTTCCGGAAGATGTACGATGCCAACCAATTCTCCGAACAGGTCTCCGAACAATATTACGATGAAACCACTGGCCAGTTCCTCGCCGACCGCTATATCACCGGCACATGCCCGCATTGTCATTTCGACCGGGCTTACGGCGACCAGTGTGAAAAGTGCGGCACATCGCTCAATGCCACCGACCTCATCGAGCCAAAATCGGTCCTCAGCGGCAACAAACCGGTACTCCGCCAAACCCGTCACTGGTTCCTCCCCCTCGACCAGTACGAACCATGGCTCCGCGAATGGATCCTTGAAGGACACAAAGATGACTGGAAAACAAACGTTTACGGGCAATGCAAATCGTGGATCGACCAGGGGCTTCAACCCCGTGCCGTCACCCGCGACCTTGACTGGGGAGTGAAAGTCCCCGTGGAAGGAGCTGAAGGAAAGGTACTTTACGTATGGTTCGACGCGCCCATCGGCTATATATCAGCTACCCGCGAACTTACTCCGGAATGGGAGAAATTCTGGAAAGACCCGGAAACCAAGCTGGTACATTTCATCGGCAAGGATAACATCGTTTTCCATTGCATTATCTTTCCGTCGATGCTTAAGGCGGAAGGCACGTATATCCTTCCCGACAATGTGCCGGCCAACGAATTCCTCAACCTCGAAGGGGATAAGATATCCACTTCGCGCAACTGGGCGGTGTGGTTGCACGAATACCTCGAGGAGTTTCCCGGCCAGCAGGATGTGCTCCGCTATGTGCTTACCTCGGCAGCCCCGGAGACAAAAGACAACGACTTCACCTGGAAGGACTTCCAGGCAAGGAACAACAGTGAGCTCGTGGCCGTTTTGGGAAATTTCGTCAATCGCACGATGGTGCTCACACACAAATATTTTGATGGGAAAGTGCCGGCGGCCGGACCTTACACCGATACCGACCTGGCTGCACGGGAGGAAATGAAGCTGTTCCCGGAACGTATCGCCTCGAGCATTCACAGCTATCGTTTTCGCGAAGCGCTGGCTGAGATGATGAACCTCGCCCGCCTGGGCAACAAATACCTCACCGACAACGAGCCATGGAAGCTTTACGCTTCCGATCCCGCGCGGGTCGGTACTATTCTGAATCTCTCCCTGCAGATCTGTGCCCAACTGGCCATCGTAGCGGAACCCTTCCTTCCCTTCTCTGCCGCCCGGATGCATCAAACACTCAACCTGCCGAATTTTGGATGGAAGGAGGCCGGCCGGCTCGACTGGCTGGCAGAAAAACACCTCCTGGGACAACCCGGATTGTTGTTCTCCAAAATTGAGGACCCGGCCATCGAAGCGCAGATCAGGAAATTAAAGGACACGAAGCAGGCAAACGAGGCGAAGCAGGCGAAGGCACCGGTGAAACCCGCCAAGGAGATGATCGGGATCGAGGATTTCGCGAAGATGGATATCCGCACCGGCACTATTCTCGAAGCCGAGCGTGTTCCCAAGGCAGATAAACTGCTGAAGCTGAAGATCGATACCGGTCTTGACCAACGGACCGTGGTTTCGGGGATCGCAAAATACTTCACCCCGGAAGAGATCGTCGGGAAACGGGTTTCCATTCTGATCAACCTGGCTCCGCGCGCCCTCCGCGGCATCGAGTCGCAGGGCATGATCCTGATGGCGGAAAACCCCGACGGCACCCTCTTCTTCGTCACCCCCGGCGACGGCGCCGTGAACGGGGCGGATATTAAATAGACCTTCCAGGTCTTGAAGCTGTGGTTGATCTGAATCCTGGAAAGCCATCCTCTACACACGATGAACAAAGAAGAAATTATCCGGGAAACGGCACGGTTCGTTCAGTCGGAGCTTTCCGGCGCCGAAGGTGGCCACGACTGGTGGCATACCGAACGGGTGCTGAACAATGCCCGTCTCATCGCGGAAACGGAGAATGCCGACCCTTTCATAACCGAACTGGGAGCCCTTCTCCATGATATCGCCGATGCCAAATTCCATGGCGGTGATGAGACACTCGGTCCTGCGATGGCGCGGAAACACCTGGAAAGACTGGAGGTTGACGAGGAGGTGATCGGTCATGTGGAGCAGATCATCCTTCACATCTCTTTCAAAGGAGGAAATACCGCCCGGGAATTTTTCTCGCCCGAACTGGCGGTGGTGCAGGATGCCGACCGGCTCGATGCCATCGGCGCCATCGGTATTGCCCGGACTTTCAATTACGGCGGACATGCCGGCCGCGAGATCTATAATCCGGGGATCAGGCCTGTCATGGGAATGTCCAAGGAAGCATATAAAAACAGTACAGCCCCCACCATCAATCACTTCTACGAGAAGTTGCTGCTGTTAAAAGACCGGATGAACACAGTGACCGGCCGCAGGATGGCGGAGGAACGGCACCGGTTCATGGAACTTTTCCTGGAACAGTTCTACCGGGAGTGGGGGGGCTGATGTGCTAATGTGCTAATGTGCTGATGTGCTAATGTGCTGATGTGCCAATGTGCTGATGTGCTGATGGCCGTCCTTTCTTCGATGGCCGGTTTGGGTCAGGATGCAGGAGCATCACGGTTCGGCAGCGCGTGGTCCGGCTATTTCAGGATGAACGGCGGGGGGCGGACGGCCGGGGAGACAGCGATACCGGTTCCCCTGTCCGACGGCCGAGTGATCGGGTTTTTCGGCCGCAGCCGGGCCGCGACGCAGTGGAGGAACCCCGGGGAGCGTACCCTACCAGGCCGTTTCAATGACGAGCCCGGCGCGGTCGAACAGGGCGAGGGCTCTTTCATAGGAATCAATGGGACAGTCGGGCTGATGCGGCATCGGGTCTCGGATTCCGAACTCGGCATATTTGCTTTTTCCCAACGAATGGCCGGGTTCCGGCATGATCCGTTGTAAACCGTTGCGATGCATTACGTCAACGATCGCCGAAAGGTTGTCTTCCGTATCCGTGATCCCGTGAATCAATGGTACCCGCACCGTAATCGTTGCCCCCTCCCGGGCCAGGAAAGCCAGGTTCCTCAGGATCCGTCGTGAACCATGACCGGTATATTTCCGGTGCAGCGAATCATCTATCACTTTGAGATCATACAAGAAAAGATCCGTCACGGGGAGAATCTTCCGGAACGCCTCCTCCGGTAGGCTTCCGCAGGTTTCCACTGCCGTGTGAATGCCCCGTTCACGGCAAAGCCGGAGCATCTCATACAGAAAATCGCTCTGAACCAACGGTTCTCCACCTGAAAAGGTCACCCCGCCATCCGAATTCCGGTAAAAAGCAATATCACGGGCAACGATTTCCACCACTTCATCCGCATTCATGACCCGTCCGGCTGTCGCCAATGCACCATAGGAACACCCTTCAACACATGATTTTTCCTCACAGGAAAGACAAATCGCGAAATTACGGACGATCTCCTGCCCATTCCATGTGAGAACCTGCCGGGTACACCGGCTGAGGCACGCCCGGCATCCGGTACAACGGGCAACCCTGTATCGCAACTGGGGCAGCGGGTGCTGCGATTCGGGATTGCAACACCAAGCGCAACGCAACGGACATCCCTTCATGAATACAAGAGTCCGGATGCCGGGCCCGTCGTGGACGGCATAAGGCTGGATATCAAAAATAATCCCCTGCATCCGTTACAGGTTGTGTTCGGTTCTCCAGATCACCTGGTCCTGAAGCGCTTTGCTCATTTCGACCCAATAGGCGGAAAAACCGGCAACCCTGACCACCAGGTCGCGATAATTTTCGGGATGCTCCTGTGCATCCCGCAGCATGCGCGAATCGACCACGTTGAACTGGACCTGGAATCCGGGGCTTTCGAAATAGGTCTTGATCAGGGCCAGTAAATTCTTTGAACCTGTCTCCCCTTTCAACGCTGTGGGGTGAAATTTCAGGTTGAGCAGCCCCCCGCGGATCCGGGTATGATCGACCTTTGATGAAGAACGGATCACCGCGGTGGGTCCCTGTGTATCGGTGCCGGGGAACGGAGAGGTGACGCCGTCGGCCAGCGGTTCCCCCTTCAGACGTCCGTCGGGGAATGCTCCGCATACTCTGCCGAACGGGACAGGGGTCGAAATAGCCAGCATCGAGGGGTCATACGGCTCGCCCAGGTAATTGCGTTCCGCCCTCACGCAATGGCAGTATTCGTTAAACAGATCCAGGAATATTTCATCCACCGAATCATCATCGTTGCCCCAGTGAGGAATATCCAGCGCTTTCCGGCGTAACGCATCGTGATCCTGCCAGTTGTTTCGGACCGCCTCGAAAAGTTCGCCGGGGGTACATACCTTTTCGTCAAAACAAAGCCGGCGCACGACCGCCAGCGAATTGGTAACATTCACCAATCCCGACGAAAGCGTGGTGACGGAGTGGTTCAGCACAGCGCCCCCGTCATCCATGCATTTTCCCCTCCCGAGACAATCGTTCACAAATACCGAACAGAAGATCAGCGGCACAGTCTCCCTGTGGGCGATCATCGCCCAGTTCCAGTAACGCTGCCAGTTTCGCACAGCGATATTCATCAGGTCGAGATAATATTGCCGGATCTCCTCATAGCTATTCAGCCTGCGTGCTTCAAACATGCGGATTCCTGTTTCCGGATCGACGCCGCCGTTGACCACCAGGTCGATAAGTTTGCCATGATTGATGAAACCGGCCTGCACGATTCCGTAGGCCATTCCCTGCAGGGTCGGCTCCGTACAGCCCCCGATGGCGCAATGCTTCCGGATCAGTTCCGCGGGCAGACCGCTGGTGGCCATTTCGTGGCGCAGGTAGGTCGACTGGTTGAAGAAGGCCGGGTAACCGACTCCCGTTTTGACACATTCCGCAGCCTTCATCAGGAAATTCGGTTCGAGCCGGTCATCCCACCACACCGATAAAGTAGGCTGGGTCATCTGGACGTTTATCTGGGCGTGGAGAATGGCCATGGAGACCTCGCTGGAGGCGGGGTTGCCGTTTTCGTCGGAACCACCCAGTATCAGGTTCTGGTAAAGGTTGCCATGCCCAAGGCCTTGCCAGCTGAGGCTGGCGATGTATTCGATCTGCGTCATTTTTACGAAGAGTTCCTCGAATAACGGTATGGCTTGTCCCAGGGTCATGGTCGGGTCATTTTCATACCACGGGCGAAGGACCATATCGAGCCGGCCGGGCGAATATCCAAGATGCGACCCTTCAATATGGCCCAGCAGGTAAGTAAACCAGAAGGATTGTATTGCTTCGCGAAAATTTCGGGGCGGTTCGGCGGGAACACGCAGGCAGGTCTCCGCTATTTCCCGCAGTTCGGCTTTCCTGGCGGGATCCTTCTCCCGGCCGGCCATACGGGTAGCTTCCGATGCATAATTCTTCGCAAACTGCAGGGCGCCTTTCAGTACCGTGAGGGCCGCTTTCCAGAAACGGAGAGGCGAATGCCCGCTTGATTGGCCAGGCCGGAACGCTTTGATCCGGGCTTCCGTTTCACTGATTATCGTATCGTACCCTTTATTCAGGGCAGTTTCATAATCCAGGATCAGCCGGCCTTCCGGGCAGGGTTCGTGCGGTGCGGTATAGAGGCCGATCTTCCAGCCATCCCTGATAAAATCCGCGCCTTCGAAATGGGTCTTCCACAACCGGTCGCCCTGCGCCTGGAAACTCTTTTCCTCCCAGTATTCGCAGATCTCCCGGAATTCGTCATAGTCGGACGACGAGATGAGAAATTTACCGGAAACCAGGCGCAAACCCTGTTCTTCGGCCACGGCCCGTGCAGTTCCGATACCGCCCCCGGATCCCTGTTCGGCATGTTTTGACTGGGCATCCTGTTCTTCCTTCCGCATCTCCTTTAAAAACGGTTCCGCGGCGTAATTGGCATAGGGGATCGCACCGCGGATAAAACGCGTTTTATTACCTGCGAGGGTATCTTGAGCGTGGATGACGGGAGTGAGATTCGCCAGCGCCCGGGCGTGACAGGTTGCTCTTCGTTCGAGGGTCTCCATTCCGTCGGTCTGCCGGTACGCGGCGGTGAGGTGCCGGATGTACTCGATATCCACCATAAGCGGCGATTCCAGGTATCGCTGCTTGAAAAATTTCGAACGGTTCCCGGAGGGTTTTCCTGTGATCTCCCGGCGGACCAGGGGGATAGATTGATTATCCATGACGAGGGTAAAACTTTGGATTAGAACAAATGTAGGGATAAAACGGGCGAATGCAACGGCATATGAAGGATGCCAGGCGACCCCGACGGGGTGGGGAGACTATAAACGAAGAATGATCACTTTTCCCTGGTCGTTGTTGTACCCGGATTGGTTGAACGGATTCGTTCCGCCATTGTAGGATCCTCCCCCGCCTGAGCCGTCGTCGCCGCCGCCGCCACCGCCGGAATAACCGCCGCCGCCGCCACCATCATAGCCTCCTGCGCCACCGCCACCAAAACCTCCGTCACGGCAATTTCCAGCCGGTCCGCCTGTCCCGCCGGCGCCACCGGCAGAACCACCTGTAAAAGCACTTCCCCCCAGGCTGATTGGGCCGTACATGAGGTTCCCAATCGTATTTCCACCGGCACCAGTGAGTCCGCCCCCACCGGCACCTCCCTGGTAACCCGGGTTGCAGGAGGCTTCACCGCCGCTTCCAGCCGTCCCTCCGTTTCCGGCACAGGCACCCGTTGCATCGCCACCATTGTTGGTAACCAGGCCATCTCCTCCGATCTGACCGGTATAACTAACGCGGGTTGTTGCTCCGCCTCCGCCACCCGCCACGATCAGCGGGGTATTATCCGAAAGAGTGACGAACGATCCTCCTCCGCCCGATCCTCCGCATGACTGGGGTGCCGTGGCGGAGGAATAATTATCTTCCGCGCCGTCGGTTCCCCGCTGCCCGACAACAATTTTAATCACCTGGCCCGCCGTGAGAGAAAAAGTACCGGCTATTCGCGCTCCATACCCTCCTCTTACCCGTTGAGTCGGATAGTTAGCGCCTCCCCCGGCCCCCCAGGCTTCAATCCGGTAGGAGCCGGTGAGGGGAACCGTCCAGGACTGTACACCCTGGGGCGATACTGTGACAGATCCCTCAAGAGAAGTACCTGTGTAAGCAGTATTCACCTGTGCCTGGGTGGGTCCCGACTTTCCCGATGCACTTGCATTTGTAAAAGTCCAGGAATTCGCATTCGAAGGAGTAAATGTCACCTGATCACCGTAAGTCGTTCCGGCGGTGTTGATAGCATAGGCCTTGACATAATAAGGCGTTCCGGTCGAAAGTCCGGTCACTGCAAACGAATAGGTCCCCGTGGAAAACGATCCGGTTTCAGACACATTGGCGCCCGATGTGGCCGGGTCAAAACCAGAAGTCGTGCTGTATTTGAATCCTCTTACCGTCACGGTGGCGCCACCTGTGGCGGTAATATTCCCATTGAGTGTTGCACCCGTCGAAGAAACGGCTGTAGCCGGATCCGTTGTGACGGATGGGGCCGACGCACACGACGTTGTGACCTGAGTGAGGGTGGTCGCCGGGGAGTTGCATCCCGCTGAGTTGTAAGCCCAGACGTAACGGGTATAGGAGGTTCCGCAGGCAAGCCCTGTCTCTGTATAGGTTACGTCGGTTTCGAGGTTGGTCGCGGTGGCAAACTCATTGATTGCATTCCATCGATACCCGGCAGCATCTGGCGCCGGACTCCAGCTCCAAATGATCTGGGTTGAGGTTGCCGTATGGGATCCCTCTGCAGGTGCTGTTTGTGAGCTAAGGTTGGCTATTACCTCAAACCTCGTCAGGCTTTCAACCCCATCGACCGTCTGACTGCTGTAGTAATGTTGTCCGTGAATCAACGGAGTGGCAGGGTCGAGTGCAGTGCCCCCGGTTGGGTTCGTGTACCATTTCAGGTTAGTTCCGGTAGCCTCCAGGTCAGAAACTTTCGGGGTTTGAGCAAATACCAGAAGGGGCATTGCGAAAATGAAAATGAGTGCGAATACGTTTTTCATGAGCGTGATTTTTAATTAGGGTCGACCCTGTCGGGATTCCTGGGTTAATTGATCGTGACCACCACATCCAACCGTTGTGAACTTTCCGTGCAACTGACCGTCTGGGTGGCATAGTAGTGAGCCCCATTCACCAGTACCGTGGCGGATGAAAGCGCGGTTTCTCCGGAGGATGTGGAATACCAGCGAATGTTCGAGCCAGTGGCCGCGAGGCTTGCCACGGTGGCACCCGCACTGAACACCTGGCTGGCCGATCCCGTGGGTTTACAGGGTGTCGGATCAAGGGTGGCGATCACGTCAAGCCGATCAAGACTCTCCACTCCTCCCAGGGTCTGGCTGGCGTAATAATGGTTCCCGCTCACGAGAGCCGTGGTGGAAAGCAGGGGGCTGCCGCCGGTTGATGATGCATACCACTTGATGTTGCTCCCGGTCGCCTGCAGGTCCGCCACCGTCCGGGTAGTTGGCACGAAGGAAGGGGGGCTGACCGTGACCTCAGCCCATGTGCAACCGGAGCTGTATTGTGAACCGTTGTAATTTCGTGCATAGTAGGTGGTGGTCAACGTTGGCGAAACCGTTAGCGGATTTCCCGTACCCGTCAGAGTGCCACCGCAACTTCCCGTGTACCAGTAAACCGTACCGACAGCGCCGGAAGCGGTCAATTGTGTCGGAAATCCGCCGCATACCGGGTTTTCCGATACGGTGATGCCGGTAGGATCAGCAGGTACCGGATTGAATGTAAAGCCCGCCAGGGAACCGGTCCCCGATCCGGTCGTGACCGATACGCTGCCCGACGATCCGCTGCCCACGACTGCCGAGATCTCGGTAAGGCTGTTGACCGTGTAAGAGGAGGCAGATGTTCCCCCGAACGAAACGGCGGTTACCCCGCTGAAGTTGGTGCCGGTGATGGTGACGGTTGTCCCGGTGTTGCCGCTGTTGGGGGTAAAGGAACCGACGGTGGGAGGCCCATAGTAAACCGACGTAATGATCACCGTTCCATGGCCTGATCTGACCGCGGCTGTATTGGTCTGGTTGCTTCCTCCGTTGTAAGTGCCGCCGCCGCCACCGCCGTTTTCAATCCAGCTTCCGTCGGAGGGCTGATTGCCGGCCCCGCCACCGGAATAGCCGCCACCGCCGCCACCGGCGATCACAGCTCCTCCGCCTCCCCCGAAACCGCCTTCGCTTCCATAGGACTGCCCGCCGTAGGATCCGTTCTGTCCTCCAACCCCGTTGCCATAAAGGATACTGAACCCGCCCTGTGCCGCCGAGATGGTGGAAGCACCGTCGGAAAGCCAGCCGCTTCCGGCCGATCCGCCGTGAGCATGTTCACCGTTACCGGAATGTTCATTCCCTCCGTTTCCGCCGGTCCCGCCGGTTGACGGGTAGAGGCCGTTAGCATCGCCGCCCGAGGGGGTGGTGACTCCCCCCGAACCCGCATAAGCGGTGCCCTGGTTGGCACCCCCGCCCCCTCCGCCGCCGGCCGCAAGCAACAACACATTGCCCGACGATTTCCACACGAAGCTGCCTCCGCCTCCCCCGCCTCCTTCATACTGGCTCGTGCCCGCGTAGGTGGAATTTCCGGCCTGGCCCACGATGATCTTCAGAACCGTTCCTGCAGTCAGGCTGAAGGTTCCTTTCGCATAGGCTCCCAATCCACCGGCGCGAAACCCGCCATAGGAACTGGCGCCCGCTGCTCCATAGGCATCGATATAATAATCGCCCGTAGCGGGCACCGTCCATTCCTGGATCCCCTGGGTGCTGACGGTGACCAGTCCGGCCAGGGAGGTACCCGTATAGGCTGAATTTACATTCGCCTGGCTGGGACCGCTGCGGCCGGAAGCTCCCGCATTGGTAAAGGTATAGGCAGTCGTGAAAATGACCGTCATGGTCTGGGAAGGAGCCTCGCATGTGGCGGTGTTGATGCCGCCCCAGTTGGCATTGCCGATCTGGGGCCGCATGATATAATTCGGATTCGGACAATCACAGATACCGCCGGATGCGCTCAGTTCAAGACCAGAACCGCAGACACCGACTTTCCAGGTTCTGCCCCCGGATGTCCAGGTTCCTTCAGTTCCTGCATTTAGCGCATTGGCAATAGCCGTGGCCACCACCGGATCCGTAACCTTGACACCCGTCATGTCGTACGACCCTTTCATGGTAACGGAACTGTATGTGCGAGGGGTGAGTTGGGAAATGAACGAACTCCAATGAGTCCATTGCACGTCGGAGGAGGAATAGGTTGCACCGCCGGTAAAGCTCTCCGAATAAGTAATGGTTTGGGCCAGGATGCCTTTGGTGAGGATTAAAAGCAGAAATAACAGGAAAAGGAACGAGGCCGGCCGGCATGCCGCCGGTTTCGTGGCTGGTTGAAATGATCGGTTCATGGCGAGACATTTAGGGAACCGAAAGTATGGTCTTATCGGCTTAATGTCAAGCGCATGTAGGGGTCTCACCGATAGTCACAGAAGGCCCGGACCCGGCCGGAACGTAACAATCACCTTGTTATCTTGTTGACAAGCAATCAAATATATATTTACCGGCATTTGGAACTGTTGATTTGTGGTCAATCGACTACACAATTATCCTGATATTACCCACAAAAAAAGCCCATGTAAACCGGGAAAAAAACACCGGGAAAAGCCCGGCATGTCAGGGTTCGGCGAATGGGCACAGCCGGCCATCATCAGGGTGCCGGGGGACCCCGACGGGGTGGGGGTCAATATTTACAGGAAGCTGAAAGAATAATGCCGGACACTACCTTAGCTGGATAGTCCGGCCGGATTGACCATCCTTCGCTGGGTGTCGATTCGGTGTTTATATTATTGATTGTTAATCATATACGGTGGATAACAAAACCGGCGGAAGGTGATCATGTTTATCGGCGTGTCCAGTATAACCAAATACTTATTCTTATTCCGCATTATATGTAACCGATTATCAGATAGATGTAGATTGTTGCACCATTGTTGCACCAAAAAAAATGGCCGATATCTTTTTGAATATCAGCCATTTACATTGTTTGTGGTAGCCCCGGCAGGAATCGAACCTGCATTTAAAGTTTAGGAAACTTCCGTTCTAT
>DAONFN010000040.1:0-13091 GCA_035403625.1 Bacteroidales bacterium | reverse complement strand
TCGCCCCCGGAGATCAGCACATCCCGGATCTCCGGGTGCTGCTGGATGTATTGCAACCCTGCTTCCCACGACTTCAACCCTGTATGACACTTTTCCTTCGCCACCATCCGCGTGCGGGTGCAGTAACGGCAGTAGGTCGAACAGAAGCCGGTGACGAGGAACAGGACCCTGTCGGGATAGCGGTGAACGATGTTCGGGACCGGGCTGTCATGCTCTTCCGACAAGGGGTCGGAGGCCTCGCCCGGGTGAACGAGGAATTCGTCAAACACCGGAACCACGCTCTTGCGTAAAGCCTGTTCGGGATTGTCGCGGTCAAGCAGGCTGATATAATAAGGCGTGATCCGCAGGGGCAGTGCCTGGTTATCGGCCCGGTCGGGTTTCACTTCGTTCTCGGAAAGCCGGAGATAACGGGCGAGCTGACCGATCGAACGGGCGCTGTTCCGGATCTGCCAGTGCCAGCTGTTCCAGTCTTTAACGGTTGCTTCGGGAAAGAAAGTCTGAAGGAATTCGAGCGAACGCTCGCTGGTGGTGGATTTATCCCTATCGACGCGGGATTTGAGGTATTCGTCTAAGAGAGAGGCTTCGTCAATGAAGGTCGGCTGACCCGGGGGTTCTTCTTCGTCAGAGATATCGGCGGATGCATTGGCCGGTTTTTCCGAAAGGTTCTTTGCCATTTTATTCTCGGTTGAAAGTTTGGGTTAATGATGCCCCCTGCCTGTAAAGTAAATATCTAAAAACCTGATATTCAAATTAATATATTTTACTGTGCAGCACATCCGGGACACGGTTAAAGTGATTGCAAATAGGATAACTTTTTACGTATTTTTGACCTCCTTAACGAAGAATTTTTCAACAAAATTGTGTTAATAAACCAAAAAAAATGAGGTTATTTTTCAGGCAATTTGGAACGGGCGAACCGGTGGTGATCCTGCACGGGTTACTGGGCTGTTCCGACAACTGGGTAACCTTCGGAAAGCAGCTCGGGAAGCACTATTCCGTATTCATCCCCGATCTGAGGAACCATGGACGTTCGCCCCACAGCAACATCTTTGATTTTCCGTCGCTGGAACAGGATGTGGCGGAGTTTGTGGAGGAGATTGGGCTTGACCGGATCATCCTCATCGGTCACTCGCTGGGAGGGAAAACCGCCATGTACTTCACCCTTCATAACCCTGCTCAGGTCAGCAAACTGGTGGTAGTCGACATTTCCCTGCGCAGGTATCCTCCCGGCCGCGATCACCAGCTTCTTCTGGAGGCCATGCTGGCGGTCGATTTTTCCCTGGCGCGTTCCCGGAGCGATGTCGACAAACAACTGCAATCCCGCGTTTCCAGTGAACGGCTCCGGCAATTCCTGCTGAAGAATGTTTACTGGCGTGATCCGCACACCCTCGACTGGCGCCCCGACATCCGGTCGATCCATGAGAACCTCCTCTCGGTATTTGAAGGCGTGGATGTTCGAGGTACCTACCCGGGCCCGGCGCTGTTTATCCGTGGCGGATTGTCGGACTACATCACCGAGGAGGACACCGGTTTGCTGCTGAAAACCTTTCCCGGCGCCGGGATAAAAACAATTCCGCAGGCCTCGCACTGGGTTCATGCGGATGCGCCTGCGGAATTCGGCAATTTGTTGATGGATTTCCTTTCCCGCTGATCAGTAGCGGTTGATCTCGATCTTCGAGATGGCGGTTTTTACCGTCAGATAGATCTTGTTCTTCCCGGTCGAGAAATTATCGGTTTGATAGATCCCGTCGCCTTTTTTGCTGAAGCCTTCGAATTCCTTGCTGATCAGGAACGATTCCGATTTGATCTGGCATCCCGATTCGCGGGGAATATCGACCGTGATGGAAGAAGCGCCGGCATTGAAGGTCATCACAGTCACCGGCATTTTATTCCCGATCTGGATATGGATGGAGGAGGCGCCGGCATCGATGTTGGTAGTGTCGATGCGGTAATCGCGCAGGTCCATGGTGATCTCCGCTGCCCCGATATCGAAGTCGAGGTTCCAGGAAGGTTTTTCGTTCAGCCTGATCTCCACTTTATTCTCGTTGACATTATGCCTTACCCCCGATTTCTCCAAGCTCAGGCTGATGGTCTTGCGGCCATTCTCCTCGTTGGTGGTCAGCGAATAGTTGCCGATATCCCCGGTTTTGTTAAACGACAGGTAATCGGAGGTCAGGCCCTGGAGGATGAAATTTCCGGCGGCAGCCTCCAGTTTGAGAGTCCCCCGGGTACTCATCGAATCGTAAGGCACGCTGAGGTTCTGCGGCTGGTAGTCGTAGGTTCCCGAATCCTCTTCATCATCATCCCAGTCACGTCCGTTGATATGGATGTTGTGGAAGCGGAACCACGAGGAATTTTGAGCAATACGGTCGTAGAAGATCACCGTGAGCGCAAGCACCGAACACAGGGCAACGATCTTGATACTGTCGCGGATAGGCAGGATAGAGATCCCCCATAGGATCAGGATCAGGGGCCAGAGGCTCCACAAGGCGCGGAAGCCGAATTCGAGCACGCCGAAATTGTTCAGCATGAAAAGGGTCCCGATGGCGATCAGGACCAAGGCCCAGAAAACATGACGATATTTCATGGCTCAGGAGGTTATAATGAGTTTTGAGTACGATTCCTGCGGGTAATGGCATTGATCAGCAGACCGATACCGATCACGATCAGGAGAACGGGCCAGAGGTCGCCGAAGTTCACCCGCGGGATTAGTTCGTCAGCCAGGAAGAGTCCACCGAGCGTGATCAGCACCAGTCCGCCCACAAGGCTTCCTTTCGTGCGCTCCCGGCCCTTGACAGGAGGAACGGGCTGCGCGGGGTTCTCATTCGAAGAAGAGGGTTGCGTCCAACTGCCGGCAGGGTTCTCCGGATCCTGCGGGGCAGGATCGGAAGGGGCCTGGGCAGCATCAGCGTTCGGGATCACTCTTACCGGGTTTTCCGGGGTCACAATCCACAATACCAGGTAGATGAGCACACCCCCTCCCCCGGCCAATGTAAGGATGACGAATACGAGACGGACCAGTAACGGGTCCATGACGAAATATTCTGCGAGGCCGCCGGCCACACCGGCGAATTTCCGGTCGGTGACGCTGCGGTAAAGTCGTTTGGGTTCCATGGGAGATATATTTTGATTGATTACGCCGGTTAGACGGGTCCTCATTCGTTAGGTTACACGCCGGGCTATCCGGCCGGAGTGTGCCTTCTCCGGTACATCCGCGACGAGATCAGCAGGCTGACTTCGAACAGTGCATACAGCGGAATCGCCACGATCAGCTGACTGAATACGTCGGGGCTTGGGGTAATGACACCCGCTACTACCAGGATGACGATAATCGTGTGTTTCCGGTATTTCTTCAGGAACCCGGGCGTGATGATTCCCAACCGGGTCAGGAAGAGGATCAGTACCGGTAACTCAAACAGCAGCCCCATGAGCAGGGTCATCAGGGTCAGTGATCCCACATAGGAGGTCAGCGAGATTTGGTTCGAAACCGATTCGCTCACCACATATCCCCCGAGAAAATTGATCATCAGAGGAGCAACGATGAAATAGCTGAACAGAACGCCGGTCAGGAAAAGCACGGAAACCACCGCCACGGCTCCCCTTGAATGACGAATCTCATCCGGTGTCAGGCCGGGCTTGATAAACCTCCACAACTCCCACAGGACATAAGGTATGGAGAGGATCAGCCCGGCGACGAGCGAGATGTTCATGTGGGAGGTGAAATGTCCGGCCAAGCTTATATTGATGAGCTGGAAATGGGAAGGATCGACGCAAAGCGAAGGCATGGAGAGCCAGTCGCCGAGCCTGCACAGGACCCGGTAGGTAATGAAATTCTTCGATTTGGGGGCAAGGAGGATATCGTCGAAAAGCACCTCCTTAAAGGCGAATGTGACGAGGGAGATCAAAACAACGGCAATGATGATGCGCCAAAGGGTTCCCCTGAGTTCGTCGAGATGTTCCCAGAAGGACATCTCCTTGTCGCTGTTCCTCTTATTCCTTTCAGGTGATGCCATTTCAGCTCGCTCCGGAGCAAAGGTAGGGATAAAAAAAAATCCCGGTTGGTTGCGGCCGGGGATTTAACTTCGTATATTTGGGATAAAGAAACATGTCATGGCCGAACAACGTGAAATACTCCTGGAGCAGATGCTGAAGGTGCTGAAGGACATTGAGACCAACACCTGCGACAAGCAATTTTTTCCCGACACCAATCTTCTCGAAAAGAAACTGGACCATATCATCGAGCTTCATGAAAAGCAACTGGAGCTGCTGAAGATCCTGGGCAACGACCGGTGCACCTGCAAGAAAGGCAAGAAGAAAGAGAAGAAAGAAAAGAAGGAGAAAAAAGAAAAAAAGGAGAAAAAATCCCGGTAGTCCTGCTTATTCACATTTTCCTTTACCACCCGGGTTTCCGTGACGAAAACGATGTTGACCGCGCTCACTGTTCAGCGGGCATCCATAGAGGTCGCGGTACAGCGCCGATAGGCGGTGGGCCTGGTCGGGGGTGCATATTTTTCTTAATTCGCTGTATTGCTGCATGCTGACTCTTTGTAAAAGCACCTGCAGCGAACCCAGTCGGGTGACCAGCCTGCCCAGTTCGGCCGTGTCGGGTTCAGTTCCATCCAGGGCATTCAGGATCCCGGTACGTGTTTCCTTGATGGCAGCTACCAGGGGTGCGGCGGTATCGGTGTAACTGCGGTTGATGGCCATCACTTTCTCGGACTGGTCACCGGTCAGCCCGAGTTCTTCCTGCAGGATGGAGCAGGGCCTGTCGCCGGCGGCACAGCATGCTTCGGTGTCGACAGCCGGCCGGGGCTTTTCACGAACGACGAAAAATGTGACCAGGGCAGAAAGGTTGATCACGGCCAGGACCACCAGGATCCAGAATACAAGCCGGTTTCGGTAAAAAAGGTTCATGGGTTATCGGGTTAGTACCATCAGATTTTCTTCATCGGCCAGTTGGGAGATGAACATATCGTTGCGCAGCGACTCCAGGTTCCGGGAACTCCGGGCCAGTCCGTGATCCGCGTTTCCGGCATACCGGGCCTGGTAGATGCCGATAAAAATGCCGAAGGCCAGGGCCAGCGCCAGGCCTGCAGGGCGAAGAACCGGCAGCCATCCCCGGTAAGGGATGCCCTGGACATGCCCGAATTCCCCCTCGATGCGCTGCATCAGGCGGGTGGCGGCAAATGGAGGGGGCACTTCAGTCTTCCGCCGCCGGATGGTCTCTTCCATCTCCAGATACCGGTCGCGCACACGGGCGCAACCGCGGCAACCGGCCAGGTGTTCTTCCAGGGCGGCGCCCGTTTCGGAAGGCAGTCCACCTTCGGCATGGCTGAACAGGTAAGACCGGGCCGTTGAACAATCCATCATGGTGTGTTTTTATATTCGGAAAAATGGGGCAAGAGATATTTCTGCAGGTTCAGCCGGGCGCGGTGGATCAATGATTCCACGGCGGAGATGCTGATATTCATGATCTCGGCGATTCGCCTGTAGGGCTGTTCGTCGAACCGGTGAAGCACGAAAGCGATGCGCTGATTTTCGGGCAGGCGGCGCAGGGCTGCCTGAAGCAGTTCATCCCGCTCCCGGGTTTCGTGCCCGTCACCGGCAACAGATGGTTCGGCCAGGTTCGCGGCATCATGGCCCCGGAAGGGGGATACCAGCGATTCCAGCCGCACCATCAGTTGTTTCCGTTGCTGCCTCCTGATCATGTTCAGCACTTTGTTTACGGTGATCCGGTAAATCCAGGTGGAGAGAGCGGAGGATCCACGGAAGGAAGGGGCATGGCGGATCACATCGAGCAGGACTTCCTGGGAGATGTCTTCGGCATCTTCCATGTTCCCTGTGAAGTGGAACGCCGTCCGGATCACCTTTTCCTGGTATTGATCCACCAGGTATTGAAATGCGACCCGGTCACGGCGACCTATTCCTTCAATCAGTTCGGAGTCCGTCATGCCAGTTCTTCAAAGAACCTCACTCCATTCCTTACTATTTTTTCGTTCCGGATACACAGCAGGATCCGTTTCTGTGCTGGTATCCTGCGCCTCCGCAGTTCCCTTTGCCCGCGCCCTGTCCGCAACTTTTCGCACAACCGGGTCCTTTGCCGGGGCAATTTCCGGCACCTTTGCAGGGGCCGGCCGATCCGCAAAGATCGCATTTGCCGTCACCGTTCTTGTCGACGAAATTCTTCCCCGGGGTACCCGGCGTCTTGGATTCATGGTTGTCGCAAATGCCGTTGTTGTTCTTGTCAACGAATTTTCCCTGGGTGGCCATCGTCGTTCCGGCTTTCTTTACAGGGGTGGCGGCGGCAGAAGTCTGAGCGAAAGTCGTGCCGGCGAAGATCACCAGCAGCAGGAGTGTCAAAGCAATTCTTGATGCAGTTTTCATGAGGTTTGTTTTTAGGATGATTGCACAATACCGGTTAGACACCGGCAGATCTGAAAACTTGCGCAGGAATGAAAAAAAAATCCGGGGACCCACTTTACGGGAGATGAAACCAGGAATCGACCAGTCCCTCGGATGATGACTCCCGGATATGCCGGAACTCATTGGTATGCTTGTTATACATGTAGTCGTCCTTCCATTGATGGTGGTTGGCCACCACCGCTGCGATGGCATCCAGGATGAAGCCCAGCTCCGCATCCGTCATAGTAGGATGGAGCGAAAGGCGCACCCATCCCGGTTTTTCGGAAAAATCGCCATGGTTGATCCGGTCGGTGATGGTTCTCGATTTTTCATAGCTCACATTCAACAGGTAGTGTCCGTAAGTTCCGGCACAGGCACAGCCGCCCCTCACCTGAATTCCGAAACGGTCGCTCAGGAGCCTGACGAACAAATTATAGTGGATTCCGTCGGCATAGAAAGAAACGATCCCCAGGCGATCGGTGACGTTGTCGGCGAGAATGTGCAGCCCCTGAATGGTTTTCAACCGGTTGAACGTAATATCGAGTAGCTCATTCTCCCGTGCGTGCATGCGGGCAACGCCCATCTGCTGTTTCAACTCAATAGCCAATGCGGTACGGATAGCCTGGAGGAAACCCGGCGTACCCCCGTCCTCACGCACTTCGATGTTATCGATAAATTTATACTCGCCCCAGGCATTGGTCCAGTCGACCGTACCGCCGCCCGGCTGATCGGGCGCCCGACGGTTGTATAGGGATGCGTCAAAGATGAGAACGCCGGAGGATCCGGGCCCTCCCAGGAATTTATGCGGGGAAAAGAAGATCGCATCGAGTTTTTCGATCGGGTCGGGCGGGTGCATGTCGATCTCATCATAGGGTGCGGAGGCCGCAAAATCGATAAAGGCGAGCCCCCCGTTTTCGTGCATGATACGGGCTATTTCCCGGTAAGGCGTACGGATCCCGGTTACATTCGAACAGGCGGTAAAAGAACCGATTTTAATCTTCCGGTCTTTATAGTGTTCCAGCGTTTTCCTCAGGTTTTCAGGGCTGAAGAGAAGGTTTTTGTCGGGTTCGACGATCACCACGTCGGCTGCTGTTTCGTACCAGGAGGTATGGTTCGAATGATGCTCCATGTGCGTGATGAATACCACAGGCCGGTCCGCCTCCTTCAGGCACGGATGACCATCGACATCACCGCAGGTCTTCAAACCCAGGATCCGCTGGAACTTGACGATCGCCCCGGTCATACCGAAACCGGTGGTGATGATCACGTCGGCAGGACCGGCATGGACATGTTCCTTGATCCTGCGGTGTGCCTCATGGTACGCCAGGGTCATCCGACGCCCGTTTTCACTGGTTTCCGTATGCGTGTTCCCGATAAAAGGGCCAATAACGGAGCTGATCGTCTCCTCGATGGGCCCGTAAAGCCTGCCGCTGGCGATCCAGTCGGCATAAACCATCTTCTGTTTGCCATACGGGGAGGCAAACTCCTGGTCCTGCCCTACGATGCGTCTTCTGAAATTTTCGAAATCTTGTTCCAGTCTCATTGACATAAACGGGTTATAAACGAGAATGTGTTATGCGTTCCTGAGAAAAATGGGGCTGAAGCGAATTTTCACAAGCCCGGCTACAAAGATAAAAAGCCGGCACATGCGGGATACCAGGTCGCCCGTAATTTTAAGAACACACTGATCCCAGGTTCAGTTGTTTTCATTTGATAAGGAAACATAGATTGCTGTGATACTATTTTCATTGTGTGATCTGCCCCGGTTTTCAATCCTGCATTTTTTTACCGAACTTTGCACATTAATTCAAGCAATGATATTCTACCAGGAAAATACTGACAGTAAAGTACCGTGCGGCGAATGTACGGTAAAATCCTGTGCGGCGGCTGTTCTTAAATCCTCGGAACTTGACCTGGTGAACCAGAACAGCCGGGCCACCCTGTTCCGTAAAGGTGACATCATCCTGCATGAAGGATCGATGACTTCCCACATCATTTATCTGAAATCGGGGCTGGTAAAGGAGTTCCGAAAAGGGCCCGGGGAAACGGAGCAAATCCTCCAGATCGTCAAGCCCTTCACCTATCTGGGGCTGCCTTCGCTGTTCGGCGACCGCATCAATCACTATTCTTATGCGGCGTTGCAGGATATCAGCGTGTGCTATATCGACCTTGGGATCTTTACCAAGCTGATCCGGGATAACGGGAATTTCGCCTTCGAGATCCTGGTATCGGTGTCGCGCGACAGCCTGAACAACTTCCACCGGTTCATGAGCCAGTCGCAGAAAAAGACCTTCGGGCGCGTGGCCGACGCCCTGATCTATTTCTCGGAGATCATTTACGAGCAGAATTCGTTCGAACTCCCCTTCTCCCGGCAGGAGTTTGCCGACCTGATCGGGATCTCCCGGGAGAGCGCCACACGGGTCCTGACCAAATTCAGGGACGATGGATTACTCCGTCTCACCGGGCGCCGGATCGAGATCACCAATATTCCGCTGCTGAGACAGATCAGTAAAAACGGGTAATCCCGCCGGTCAGGTAAAGATGATCTGGGTCTGAAGACCTCCGCACTTTTCGTAGAACTGGCCTACTGTCAGCACATCCTTCACTCCTTCCCACAAGTCATCCTTGGTCAGTTTGAACATATCCATGGCCAGCTTGCAGGCATAAAGTTCACCGCCCCCGGCATCGATCATCTCGAGAAATTCCTTTACGGAAGGAATGTCCAGCTTGTCCATCTGACTGCGCATCATGGCTGAAACCCCGGCCTCAACCCCCGGGATCACCCCCAGCAGGGTAGGAAAAGGCAGTCCTCCCGGCATCCTCATGGCCGGATTGCCGACCACGCCGGTATGCAGGTTATTCATCGTTTTTTTGGTGATCGCATCCAGTCCGAAGAAGGTAAAGAAGATCTTGGTCTCGATTCCTTCCATGACGGCCCCGTTGCCCATCACCAGTGCTGCATACACATCTTCGATCGTGCCCTTGGCACAGATGATGCAGACTTTTTTCAAGGGAAATTCTTCGTTTGCCATAGGTTATTGAGTGTTTCAGGGTGATCAGACGCACGATGCCGGTTTCGGGATCCCCGCCACCTTGGCGGCTTTCTTCATCGGTGCTCCCGGGAAAAGCCCGTAAAATCCTTTG
Source organism: Bacteroidales bacterium (assembly GCA_035403625.1). Classification (GTDB taxonomy): domain Bacteria; phylum Bacteroidota; class Bacteroidia; order Bacteroidales; family FEN-979; genus CAIVAT01. Next base: position 3,545 of record DAONFN010000040.1, on the reverse strand, counting down.
ATATCGACGATCCCTGAATTGCCGACCGAACGGATGGTCAGGGTCTCTCCCCTCGCATGCCTCTCCCGGAGGAAATCCAGAATCGCGTAATGCTGGTCGGTTAGGGTGATCCCCTCTGCCGCCGCGATCTCTCCGGCCATTTCACGGGTCCATTGTGCCGGATTGGTAAAGTACCCTTCTTCGTTGACATCCACCGGGACGCCTGCGTAAATTTTCTGTGCCATGGGTTGTTTTATTGTTTTGAGGTTGATGATTGAGTGGTTGAGTGGTTGAGTGATTGAGCGGTTAAGCGGTCAAGCGGTTGAGTGGTCGAGTGATTGAGTGGTCGAGCGGTCGAGCGGTTGAGTGGTCGAGTGATTGAGCGGTTGAGTGATCAAGTGTTACTTTGTTACCCTGTTAACCTGTTATCCTGTTACGCGTTTCTCCCATCGCATGGAGCAGGCGGAGCATGTAAGAGAGCGAGCGCCTGACTTCCGGGGAGTTCATTTGTTTCAGGAGGGCAAAGAGCGATTTGTTGTCCGTTTTTTCGTCCATTTTCACGGTCGCCAGGGCGTGGGAGGCACGGGTCAGTCCGTCGAGGACCTCCGGGCCGGCCAGGTTCCGGACGATGTCGAAATAGCCTTTCTGTTCCAGTTCATTCATCTTGTGCACCGCATCGAGCCCCACCTGGTGGATGATGGGCGACACATCGGCCATGAAATCCCGGGCACTTTCCATCATCTCGAGCAACTCGCGGAAGGTGTCGAGGTTCTGGACCAGCTTTACGAGAAGGATGGGTATGCCACTGTGGTCGAGGTCGACCTGGGCCTTGTCGAGGGCCACCACCGTATGATGAAAGAGATCCTTCGCCACGATGCCGGCATCGGCCATGAAATCGTCGAATTCCTCCCGTTTCCGCTTCTGTTCCTCAATGCTCTCAAGCACGAGGTCTAGTTTCCGGTTCAGTTCGTTGATCTGTTCCTGCAGGTTATTGTCAGCCATACCTCAGCGGATTACATTTTCTTTCCGGCCATCGTCATCTTCGAATCGATTGGCATCTCCTTGCCTTTCAGCAGAATATGCCAGTATATCCAGCGGAACATCAGCTTGCCGTAATGGTTCATCCGCGTCTCCTTGAGGAGTCCGAACGGGCCGATCCCCGGGAAGGGGAAGGACCCGGGAAGGGGTTCGGTGTCGTAGTTGAAATCGATCAGCGCACCTTTTCCAAAGCCCGTTTCGATGTAGCAGTTCGAATGACCGTCGAAGGAAGCTGTCATCGGACGGTTCTCAATGGCGCATACCAGGTTCTCCGTGAGCACATCGGCCTGGAAATGGACCACCGAACCGGCTTTCGAGGTGGGGAAGTTGCCAGCATCGCCGATCACGAAGATGTTCGGGAAGTGGTCCGACTGTAGGGTGTGCTTGTGGGCCCGCACGAAATCCATTTCGTCGCCCAGCCCGCTGCGCCCTACCATCGGATCGCCTTTGTGCACCGGAACCGTCACCAGGCAGTCGAAGGGGATCTCCCTATCGTCGTAGGACACGAGCGCCTTCTTGTCGTTATCCACCCGCTCGAGGTAGAAATCGGGGATGATCTGTATATTCTTCTCCTCGAGCAGATTACCCAGCACCTTGGAGGCGCGGGGTTTGGTGAAAGCCCCAGACATCGGCGTGGCATAGGAGATATTCACCTTGTCGCGCATGCCCCGTTCGACGAAGAAGGCATCGGCAAACATGACGAATTCGAGCGGCGCCACCGGGCATTTGATGGGTACATCGGCGATGTTCAGGACCAGCTCGCCGCCGGGCCAGGTCTTGAAAAATTCGGCCAGGGCCGTCGCCCCTTCGATCGTGTAGAAATCGAAAATGTTCTTCTGCCATAACTCCCCTTTCAGTCCCGGCGTCTCGTCGGGCACCACCCGGGTTCCGGTGGCGACGATCAGGAAATCGTACTTCAGCGATACCCCGTCTTTGAGGATGACATGGTTTTCCGCGCCGTTGACCCGTTCGATCTCCTGGAAAATGACATTCACCCCCGGGGGAAGAAAGTTGACCTTGGGTTTCACCACATCCTGCCGGCCGTACATGCCGAAGGGGATAAACAGGAAACCCGGCTGGTAGTAGTGGGTCCGGTGCTGGTCGACAATCGTGATATCCCATTCGCCGCGGTCGAAGATCTTCCGCATTTTATTGGCCATGATGGTGCCGCCGGTTCCGGCACCCAGGATCAGGAGTCTTTTCATAAAACAAGAACTGCGTCAAAGTTTAGTATGCACAAAATTACATGTATCTATTGTTAATCTCTCATACTGTCGTGATATTTTTTTTCATTATTTGTGATAAAAGTAACAAAAATATCAAAATCCTCTCCAACTGCAGCAGAATCAGGTCCGGTGACACCCCCTTCGCCATTGAATTGGTATTGTTTTGATTTTCCTAATTTCTCCGTACCTTTGCACGCAAATTCAAAATCCATCCCGATGAAAAAGTACCTGTTGCTTTTACTGATCCCGGTATTCTTCGCCTGTGGGCGCGAAGCCAAGAAACGGGCCGAGGAACTGCAGTCGAAGACCGACAGCCTCATGAGCCAGACCATGCAGAAAGATGAGGCGATCAACGAATTCATACGCTCCATCAACGATATCCAGGGCACGCTGGATACGATCAAGATGAAGGAGAACATTATCAATCTGACGACCGACCGCGGGGGCGAACTGAAACTTTCGGCCAAGGACCAGATCAAGAACGACATCGAGACCATTTACGGCCTCATGCAGAAGAACAAGGAGACCATCAACTCCCTCACCCGGAGGCTGAAGAAATCGAACATGAAGGTGGACGAGCTCACCAAAATGGTGGAGCGCCTGAACAAAGACCTGGCCGACAAAGCCGCACAGATCGAAGACCTGCGCGCCAGGCTGGCCAAGCTGAACGCCTCTTTCGAAATGGCCAACCTGAAGATCGACACCCTTTCGCGCACCGTGAGGGAGCAGGGATCGACGATCTCGAACCAGACGCAGACTATTTCGGCGCAGGACGAAGCACTGAACACCGCGTATTATGTGATGGGCAACACCAAGGAGCTGAAGAAAAACGGCATCATTAAGAGCGGCGAGATCCTCTCCGACTTCAATAAAGATCTTTTCACCAAGGTCGACATCCGTAAGGTGACCGAGATCCCCATCCTGAGCAAAAAAGCCAAGATCCTGTCGAACCACCCGAGCGGCGCCTACAAATTCGTGGGAGATAAAAAGGTGATCCAGTCGCTGCAGATCCTCGACTATAAGTCCTTCTGGTCGAATTCAAAGTACCTGGTCATCGTAGTCGACTAATAAAGAATTTCTTTTCCAGTAATGTGGGAAGGCGGCTTAAAAGGTCGCTTTCTTTTTTATGTATGGGTGAGTGGTGGGTCTGCAAGCAGTCGGCAGTCAGCAGTCGGCAGTAGTTTGTAATTTTTGATTTTTCATTTCTAATTGAGCGAAAAGCATCCTCCGACTTCCTCATCACCCTGAAAAAAGGCCCTTAAAGGCTGGTGCAATTTCGATTCCTGCAGACATCGTTTATTG
>DAONFN010000039.1:0-13143 GCA_035403625.1 Bacteroidales bacterium | reverse complement strand
GATCGAGGATTCGCTCAGCCCGGGCACCAGCGCACCCTTCACCCCGGCGGTCCAGATAAAGGCCGAGGAGCGCAGGATCGTTCCGTCGGTGAGCGTCACGTTAAGCCCGTCGTAGCTGCTTACCCGGGTGTTCACCCACACTTTCACCCCCATCCGCGACAGGTAGTTTTCGGCTTTCCGCGACGATTCCTCCGACATCATGGGCAGGATCCGGCCGGTCGCCTCGATCAGGTGGATGTTCATCAGCCCGGGGTCGAGCTCAGGGTAGTCGGAGGCCACGATGTGCCTTTTGAATTCGGCCAGGGCTCCTGCGATCTCGATGCCCGTGGCTCCCCCGCCAATGATCACAAAATTGAGCAGGATCTTCTTTTCATCGCGCTGCATCCGCGTAAGCGCCGTTTCGAATTCCCGCAGCAGCCGGCTGCGCAGCGACAGGGCATCCATCACGCTTTTCAGCGAGAGACTGTTCCGCTCAAGCTCTTCGTTGCCGTAAAAATTGCTGACCGACCCGGTGGCGATCACCAGGAGATCATAGGCGATTTCCCCGATCGGGGTCACCACTTTCTTCTCTTCGGGAACGATCCGGGTCACCCCGGTCATCCGGAACCGGAAATTCGACTGTCCTTTGAAGATCCGCCGGAAAGGGGAGGTGATCGACACCGCAGAAAGGCCGCACGAGGCTACCTGGTAGAGGAGCGGCTGGAAGGTATGATGGTTGTTGCGGTCGATGAGGATGATGTCGACCGGGGCATGACGGAGCCGCTTGATCAGTTCGATGCCGCCAAAGCCGCCACCGATCACGACCACGACCGGTCTTTTATCAGAATTCATGATGCATGTTTTTTATTCTTATCCGGAATCAATCCAAATAAGTATTCGGGTACCGCATGACAAGATTGATACCAAAGGGGAAACCTGACAATTTGGCGATCAGGAACCGGGCGTTTGAACAGTCTGAACGCGTATCCGGATCATTCAGACAGTGGCACCCCGATGGCATTTCGCAGACGGTAGAGCGACAGGGAGTAATCCAGCTCCGATTTCAGCAGCGAAAGCCGGCTTTCCGCCAGCGACGTTTCCGAATCGAGCAGGTCGAGGTTGGTGATCGTACCGGCCCTGAAATTCACCTGTGCCAGCGACAGGGCCATGGCGGCCTGCTCCACCTGGAGTTGTCCCTGCCCGATCTTCTTTTCCGCCGAAAGGCTCTGGGTATAAGAGTCCATGATCTCAATGCCGGCCTGCCGTTTGACCCGGTCGGTCTCGAAGGTGGCCTGGTTCATGCCCGAGCGTGCCACCGACAGATCCTTGCTTTTCCGGAACCCGTCGATGATAGGGGCTTTGAAGGAGATGCCGGCGGCATAATTCGCGATCGGGTTATTCAGATCGGGGAAATACCCGTTCTTGATCCCGCCCGAGGCGAAAAGACTCAGCGTCGGATTTCTTTTAATCCGGACCAGGTCATACTGCAATCCGGAGATCTTTTCGGCCTGTTTCGCCATCAACAGGTCCTCGCGATGGAGAAAGGCATACTGAACCAGCGAGTCGTAGGAAGCCGGTACCGCCGGGGTACTGAATGCTTTCTCTACCACCAACTCCGCCTCGGGAGCGGCCCCCATGAGGATGTTCAGGGTGGTGGCCTGATCCTGCCGGAGGGTCTCCAGGTCGGTCTTCTCGTTCTCCGCACGGGAGATCTTCACCCGGGTCGAGAGAAGGTCATACCGGGTGGCGGTACCCGCTTCGTTCTTTTTTTCAAGGAAGTCCAGGTGATCTTTCAGGTTCTTCAGTTGCTCCTCCTTGATCGCCAGGGCATGATCGTCATATACCAATGCGCAGTAAACCTGTACGGTAGCCATCTCCAGCCTCCGGATAACCGCTTTCAGCGATTGTTCCGATTGCACGCGGCCGGCTTCTTCGATCTCGGTATTTTTCTTCGTTTTCCCGAAATCATAGAGTGTTTCGCCCACCTCCACAGAGACGGAATAGTTGTTATTGGGCGCCATCCGGAAACTGCCCATCCCGGGAATCGTGATCTCGGGCACCGGGCCGATGCGCGTGTAGCCGGCATTCCCGCTCACTACGGGCATCCGGGTCGACCGGGCCAGCAAAATACGCTGGTCGGCCACGGAAAGCGCTTCGGCAGCCTGTCTTACAGAAGGATGGGAGGCGACGACCCGTGCAATGGCGGAATCGAGGGAGAGAGGCCGGGCGCCGGTCTGCGCCGGGAGGCTCTGCCACCCACCGAAAAGGGGCAGCAGGATAAATAACCAGCTATATCGTTTCATATCAAGAGGTTCATTCGGATAATACGGCAATGGATTCGTCGGGCGACCCGGCGGGAGGTTCCTGGCCTGGCGGGGAGAGCCCCTCCGGCTTTCCTTTCTTTCTGGCACGGAGGAAAAAGATCGGGATCCCGCCGATCCAGGTGATGATGCCGGCGAGAAGAAAATCGTCGTTGACACTTTCGATGAAGGCCTGCCTGGCAATGTGTGAGACCAGGAGGGTACTTGCCTGCTTACCGGCGATGGTTGCCGTACTTCCGTCGCCCGTCTGGGCAAATCGCGAAAGGTTACGGGTCGTTTGCTGGTAAACGGGATTGTTGGTGTTGACCGCCTGTGAATAGTTTTCCATGTGGAATTCGGTGCGGGTGGTCAGGATCGTGGCAAAGACCGCCACTCCGAAACTGCCCCCGATCTGCCGGATCACGTTGAACAGCCCGGAGGCCTGCGCCATCTGCTCGCGCTTGATGGTCAGCATCGAGACGGCGCTCAGCGGGGTGAAGATGATCCCCATCGCAAAGCCGCGGATGTAAAGGATCAGCATGATGTAGGCGTGCTCGGTGAGGAAGGAGAGATGGCTGTTGAGGATAAAACTGAACCCCAGCAATCCCACCCCGATCAGGATCGGGATCTTCGGGTTGGTCCGGTCGGACAGGATACCGGTCACGGGGGCGACGAAACCCTGGATGATCCCGACGGGCAGGAAAACGGCGCCTGCCTGGATCGCCGTATAGTTCAGCGAATTCTGGAGGAAAAGCGGGAGTAAAAACGTGCTGCCGAACATCCCCACCGAGAAAATGAACATGATGAGGTTGCTCATGCTGAAATTGTAATCACGGAAAAGCCGCAAGTCGATCAGCGGGTTCTTCACCGACAGTTCAGTGGTAAGGAAGACGGCCAGTGCCACGAGCGATATGGCGAAACAGGCCAGGATCACCGGGGAGGTCCACCCCCCCGAATTGGTGGTGGCGCTTCCTTCCGACAAGGCGTAGAGCAGCACGGGGAGAAAGATGCTGACCGAGATCAGCCCGACCGGGTCGAAACCCCGTACCCGCCGGTTGACAAATTCTTTCTGGACGATCACGGTCGCGATCATACCCAGGACCCCGATCGGGACGTTGACATCGAAGATCAGGGGCCAGTTGAAGTTGTCGATCAGGTATCCCCCGATGAGCGGACCGAAGGAGACGGAGGCTGCGGAAGCGATCGACCAGAACCCGATGGCAATGCCGCGCTGGTGGGGCGGGAATTCGCGGGTGATGATCGCCATCCCGACGGGCATGAGCGCCCCGGCGCCCAATCCCTGGATCACACGCGAGAAGATCAGGAAATCCTCGGTGGATGATATCCCGCAAAGGAAAGAACCCAGTGTGAAAAAGAGCAGTCCGAGAAAATAGATGCGCTTATAGCCGAACCGGTCGGCCAGCCATCCCGAGGTGGGGAGCATGACCGCCGTGGCCAGCATGTATGCGGTCACCACCCACTCGATCTTGTCGATGCCCACGCCGAACGACGACATGATCTTGGTCAGCCCCACGTTCACAATGGTGGCGTCGAGCACGGCCATGAAGGTGCCGATCATCACATTGACGAGCAGCATCCACTTATAGTACGGATTGGAGGGATGGAAGAAGGAATATTGGTCCCTCACGGCTCTCCGCAGGCGATGCATCGGTGTTTTCCTTCCGGCCATCAGCGGATGATCTTGATGATGGCCGACATACCGGCGATAAACCTCAGTTTCGAAACGGCCGTATCACCGTTGTGCTTGTCTATCGAGATCTTCAGGGGAATCCGCTGGGTGACTTTGGTAAAGTTCCCGGAGGCGTTACTGGGCGGGATGAGCGAAAACTGTCCCGCCGTGTTGGAGCCTATCGAATAAACTTTTCCATCGAACCGGTCGCCGTCGAAGGCATCGATCGTGAAGACGACCGGTTGCCCGATGTGGACCTCCTTCATTTTCGTCTCTTCCAGGAACACGGAGATCCAGAAATGACGGTCGTTGGTGAGGGTCAGCACGGGCTGGCCGGTCTGGACCATATCGCCCGGAAGCAGCCACCGTTTGGCCACGATCCCCGAAACCGGCGCATAGATGCGGGTGAAGCAAAGCTGGGTTTCGACGACCTTTTCCTGGGCCCTGGCCGAGTTGACCGTGGCGGCTGCACTCGCAACCTGAGCCTTCGATACATCGATCTGCGCCCGGGCGGCCGAAAGTCGGGCTTTCGCCGACTTGAGCGACTTGTCGAAGTGGTCAAATTGTTCCTTTGTCAATACCTGTCCTTCGTACTGTACTTTTCCACGGTCGAAATCTTCCTGAGCCCGCTCCAGGTCCACCTCCAGCACCTTGATGCTTTCGGTATCGTACCGGAGTTTCGCTTCGGCCTGGGAGAGCGACGACTCTGCGAGAAGGATCTGGGCGGTAAGCTGGTTGCGCTGGGCCACCAGGTCGGAACTGTCGATCTCCACCAGCAGATCACCCTGGGAAACCGTGTCTCCCTCTTCAGCATGAAGTTTCTGGACCCGTGAGGTGATGCGGCTGCTCACGGCCACCTTATCGGCCTCCACATAGGCGTCATCGCTACGGATGAACCGGGTATATTCGCTGTACCAGTAAATCACGCCTGCGATCACCGCCACTACCACCAGGATCAGCGGCAGGTAAAATTTAACTCCTCTTTTCTTATTTGCCATAACGATAAGTTGTTTTCAAAGGGATTTGGAAAGTGACATTGGCTGTGCTGCAGGATGCGAGATCCCGCGAATGAAGATCCGCGCAAACTGGTTCATCATGCAGCGCATTTGGCTTTCATCTTCTTCGGTGAGGGTCAGCAACTCTCTTTTATGCAGCAGTTTCCACCGGAGCATCTGCAGGATGTCGAGAAAGAGAAAGGTTGTGGCTTCGGGGGCGTCGACGTCAAACTGGTTTTGTGAAATTCCCCGTTCGATGATCTCCCTGACCAGTTGTACCTCCTTTGCCTTGATCTCTTCGTGTAATTCATGCACGATCGGCTTGATGGAATGAAAGGTGTCCATCCGCAACTTGGTGAGGTTGATGAACTTTCGAAAATAATGGATCCTCACTGAGATGAATTCGAACATCATATCCGCAGGGGATTCCTGTTCGTGCACCCGCTGATCCATGACCCGCAGGAATTCCTCCTGCTCTTTCTCCACTACCGCCCGGAACAGCTTCGATTTGTCGGCAAAGTAGTAATAGAGCAGCGGTTTGGAGATCCCCAGGTCGCCGGCGATCTCCTGCATGGTGGTCTTTTCATATCCGTACAGACCGAAACGACGCTGGGCCGTTTCGAGGATCTGACCAAGTTTGTCATCCGACGGAGGAAAAACGGGTTCGGTTGTCATAATCGTCCAATTGCGGAAGAAAACTTTCCGGCGGCAAAGGTAGTTATAATGCCTGACTTTTTGGGTATAATAGTCAGGATTCTTCCGGCGTTATCCTGATTTCGTTGATTTCCAGGTTTGTGGGATGACGGAAAGGTGAAATTCCGGAAGAGCGGTTGTGGAGGTCGGCCGGAGGCACACTGGTTGAAGGGAGGGCGGGGGGCGTTACAGCAGATCCAGATCCGTCCCGAAGTAGCGGTTCAGGATGATGCGGAAATTGTTGACCGGGTTGTCGAGCCGGGCCCGCATTTCTTCCGGGATATTTTCTCCTGACAGATAGATCGAATTGAACAACGAATGGGCTTCGACCTCCCGGATGCCGGCCTGTTTCAGGTCCCTGAAGCCGTGATCGCCCTGGATCACGATCACGCTTCCGGGGTCGTTGCGGATGATGCCGGATGAGAGGTAAACCATCATCTTGCGGGCGAATTTCAGTTGTTCGAGATAGCGCTCCTTATCGGCCAGGTCCGTGTTGGTCTGACGCTGTCCGAGGTGGTCGACCAGGTAACGGGAGTGGGGTAGCAGGAGGTGGGCGTAGGTGAACACAGGGGCTTGGCCCTTTTTGTTTTCGGCGGCCTGTTTTACGACCTCGGAAGCAATGTGAAAGTTGGTGCGGATCTCGAAGGGAGTCCGGTCTATTTTACGAAGCAGCCGGTATCCGAGGAAGAACAGGCTGTGTCCCCACAGGTTTACCTCCGGAAAGTATTTATACGCCGGTGATTCGTTCCCGAGCATGAAGAGGGAAAGATTCCGGATGCGGTAGTCGTGTCCTTTCAGAAAACCGATGACTGCGTTATTCCTCAGGTTATGGAGACTTTGGTACATCGAACGGATATCTCCCTGATCGCTGGTATTTTCCCATCGCATATTCAGGTAGGAGGAGAGGCAGAACGGGGTGCTGGTAAAACGGGTGGTGGCCGACGCGGTGTAGTTGATGTGCAGGTAGTTGAGGGTGGTTCCCAGCGAAGGATCGGTATAATGCCAGTATCGGCCAAGGCTTTGTGGGCTGGTATAGGAATCCAGAATGATATAATAGATATTGGGTGGCCGTTGACCGGAAACAGCCGGCTTTCCTCGCAAAACGATCCGATCCTCTGTTTTTACCGGGGCATGCCGGCACCCGATGAGCACCTGCGCCCCAAGGTTCAACACGAGGAAAAGGAGAAAGAAATCCACCGTGATTTTCCGGAATCGTTTCAGGCCGCGGTAAGCCAGCACAAATATAACGGCGGTAAGCGCCGCCAGCACCAGGAAAGTGGTGATTTTGTGATAGATCTCATTGTTGAAGTACTCTTCCGGGATGATGTTTTTTTCATACACCAGAAAGATCCGGTGGCCGTTGAAAAACAGGTAGGCAAAGAGTCCGGCCAGCAGCGAAGCCATCAGTCCGTCACGGGCAAAGAACCTGAAAACGAAAAAAGCTGCGGCTGTCATCACCGCCAGCGCGAGCATAAAACCGGCTATTTCGGCGGGTGTGAAATACCCGCTGTTGTCTTTGAACCGCTGGAAGAGGATGGTAAGCAGGAACAAGACCAGGAGGAGGCCGGAGGCCCACCTGACTTTTCGCTCGTGAGGCAACATAATGGGGGAATTCGGGTCGGTGTAACGTGTATGGGCAGCAGGTTTTAGTTACTATACTGAATCTTAACGGGTTTGCGAAGTAAACCTGATCAGCCGAAGTATAACGTACAAAAGTAAGACAATTCCCCCGACGTTTCCCGGGCCGGGGATCCTTTCTGTCTTTTCCCGTTATTGGTTACCCGTTACCTGTACCTGAACAACAGGGGGAGCAGAAAGATGGCCAGGATGGTCCAGGCGAAATAGACGACGAGGTAATTTACTGCGGTCTTTTCCAGCAAAGCCAGCCTGCGGGCGTCGGACCAGGTACGGAAGAGGTCTTTCGCGATCAGCACCAGGTTGATGAAAACAAGCAGGTTGGTGACCAGCACCACTACCCGGTTGGGAGTCAGTCCGTAGGTGAGCCTCGACACGATGGCCGTCAGCGCGATCGAGTTGATCACCAGGGTCACGATGGCCAGGATCAGCAGGATCATCACGTGGATGTTGCGGTTCCGGTTACGGTCCAGCTCCGTTACTGAAAAAACAATGATGGCGGTCACGGCCACGAGCATCACGTTGAACAATATCAGGATGTTCCGGTCTTCCAGGATGCGGATCCCCGAAAACGCAAGGGCAACCAGGTAGATCACGAGTGTTGCCAGCACGACCGGGGTGAAAACCCGTGCCATCACCGGTACGATCCTGCGGGTGATGTCGGGATAGAGCCGGATCAGGTAGGAGGCCAGAACAGGGGAGGCCGCGGCTCCCGGGATGGCAACGTAAGCGGCATAGGTTTTTTCAGCCTGGATCCCGATGGCTTCAAAGAGCCCGATGGTGATTCCCGTGAGCATGGCCCCGGCGATCAGCAACAGTCCCGTCATCGTCAGCAATTCGCCGTTGTGCCGGATGAAATCCATCTTCTTTCCTGCATTTCTGAAGTCGAAAGAGATATAGGAAGCGCCAAACAGGCACCACAGGAACAGGGGAACATGGATGAAGACAATAGTAAGGGAATCGCCTTCCCGAAAGGGGAGAAAGTTGACATACAGGAGCAAGACAACCACCGCGGCCCCGTATCCCATCCTCCATGACCGGGAAATGCTGTTTTGATGGAAGGTGTACAGAATCAGCCCGTTGAATGTAATGATTGCAAAATCGCGAAGATAGAAGGCCGTTTCATCGATCCGGGTGAACACTACCGGCAACTTGATCAATATGGCCGTCAGCAGCATGATCGCGATCACCCCGGACAGTTCTTGGAGGGAGAACGCTACCCTGCTTCCGGCTTCGTACTGCAGGCGGATCTTCCAGAACCGGGCAAGGTCCGATCCGTCAGCCCCGGCAACAGAGGGAAATTCACGTGTAAAGTCGCGCCTGTTCTGGCGGTAGAGACGTTCAAGTGCCTCGGGATCATGAATGTGATCGGTGATCTGCTGTTTCATTCGATGTCGCGGAAATGGTATCTATCTATCGAACGGGAAAAAAATGAGCAAAGTATCGGCAGGAAGGAAATAATGGCAATTTCGGAGGGAGCCCGGATGCTTTTCTTTATCTTTGTCACAAGATGCACAAGATGAGGGGCCTTCTGATCATCCTGTTAGGGATGGTAACCGCGACCGTTCCGGCCCAGTGGCGGAGCACAGACGGCCCTTCCGGAGGTACCGTGCTGTCGGTAGCGGTTGAAGGGAGCCGCGTTTTTGCGGGAACCCAGGCAGGGCTCTATATCTCCGACGATAACGGATCGACCTGGAATGAATCAACCACCGGGTGGCCCTGTTCACGGATCACCGCCATCGCATTGAATAACGCCACCGCCGTAGCCGGAATTTACGGTGAGGGAATCATCCGGTCGACCGATCACGGTGACTCCTGGATCTTTTCGAACGAAGGGCTTACGAACCTGAGCATTCATTGTATTTCCTTCTGCGGCAACCGGCTTCTGGCCGGTACCGACGCAGGAATGTTCCAGTCGGTCGATATCGGGTTGACATGGTCCCGGAACGCCCAGATACCGGCAAACCTCCGGGTGACGTCACTCTCGACCAGGGGGAGTTCTCTCTTTGCCGGCACTTATGGGAACGGGGTGTACAGGTCTGACGACTCGGGTGTTACCTGGACGATCCGGGATGCCGGACTGACCAACAGGAATGTACTGTCGATGCTGTGGGTCAGCGATACCGCCTATGCCGGTACCGACGGAGGCGGCGTTTACAGGCTCGCCGGCGATGGTTGGCTGGAGGTAAATGAGGGTCTCCCGGCCCTGGCCGCTGTGGCTGCCCTCACAGAATATTCGGGCAAGGAATTTGCCGCTGTCACCGGGCAGGGCATTTTTGCCACCGATAATAACGGCGGTCTGTGGTATCCATCCATGGAAAACCTTGATAACCGGGAAATTCATTGCCTGGCAGCCGGAACGCAAAAGATCTTTGCCGGGAGTGAAGGCGGGGGCGTGTTTTTATCCTCCGGTGAAGGGATGAACTGGGCCCCCGCCGGTAAGGGAATTACAGCCTCGGCGATAACAGCCATCCTCACCGGGACGAACGAAGTTTTTGCCTGTACTCGGGGAGCCGGTCTCCACCATTCCCCCGGCAACGGCTATGCCTGGCAATCCGTCAGCAAAGGATTGACCTGCCCGTATCCGATGGATATTTCCGGATTCGGCGGGCTCCTGGTGACGGGGACCCTGGGGGCCGGAATTTTCTTTTCCGCTGATAATGCAAATAACTGGTATTCAGGTAATAATGGACCATCAAACCCCTATGTTACGAATGTGATCGGGAAGGAGGGAATCCTCTTCGCCGGAACCCGGGGAGGCGGTGTCTTTGCTTCTTCCGATACGGGAAAGTCGTGGATACCGGTCAATACAGGGTTGACCGATGGGGTGATCACCACGCTGGTCGGATCCGGGGAGCACATATATGCCGGGACATACAGCAGCGGAATCTTCCGCACCGGCAACAACGGCGATTTTTGGGAGCCCTGCGGAGCCTTTCCGCAGGGGAAGCAGGTGAACGGGATCCTTACCATCGGTGCGGAGATCTATGCCGGGACCAGTACCGGGATGTACCATTCGACCGATTCCGGATCGACCTGGGGAATGGTGACCGGTTTTCCTGCTTGCCCCGTTCCCTCACTGGCATTCACCAATGGCACCCTCTTTGCCGCCACCACCGGCCGGGGGATGCAGGTATCGGACGACGGCGGAGAGCACTGGAATGGTTACAATACGGGATTGGTTGACAGTTCGCTGAACGTGATCGCCCTGTCGGACATGAACATCCAGGGCGGTACGAATGCCAAAGGAATGTGGATGAGGGCGTTATCCGATTTTTTCCGGATCGAAATTGCCCCTGATACCGTCCGGCTGGGCTGGCAGTCGGGAAGTCCGGGCGACCTGATAGTGGATTCGAAAGTGGAATGGACGCTCCAGGGATTTTTACCAATCTGGCTGACAGTGAATAAGAAAAGCGGCACGGGATCGGACACACTCACCTTCAGGTCAACGGCGGAGAATACCGGGACTGTCGAAAGAAAGGCCATCCTGTACCTGTTCTCCGCCAAGGCGAAGATGGTATCTGTCATGATCACGCAGCGGGGCAGGTCGCAGGGAATTTCCTGCGACACCGTCGGGGATCTTGTTATCGGACCGAATCCGGTTGCGGAGATCCTGTGGATCCGGAACCGGTCGGCGATCAGCCGCCTCCGGATGTGCAATGCCCTGGGGGAAGTGGTGTGGGAAAGTCCCCGTCCGGAAAAGGAATTCGGGATCGATGTTTCGCGGTTTTCACCCGGGCTTTATTCCCTTACTGCTTTCTTTCGGGACAGCGAGGTAACGCGGAAAATCATCATCAGGGAGTAGATTGAAATTCAGAATAATATCACAATATGTCATCATTCAACAGGTTATTCTTCTTTCTGGCAGTTAATGTGTTCCTTCTTCTTACCTCCGTTTGCCCCGGACAGATTACGGTTGCGGTGGAGGACACCGTCGACCTGGTACCCGGTTATCCGAAAACCGTGAACCTGCTGTTGAACGATACCATTCCTTCCGGCGATAACGTTGTGGTCACAGGAGGGATCAGCGCCGGCCAGAGTAGTGTGACCTCGACCTGGCACTACCAGGGCATGTTCACGTACCTCGCTCCGAACCGGCAGATCGGGAGCTTCATCATCGGCAATTATACCCTGAACAACCTTTCAACCGGACAGTCCTCCACGGCCCGCATCCTTTTTCGCATTCTCGACTATAGCTATGATACCCTGAACATCAACGATGTTGAAGCGGTCTTCACGGTCTCCGGGTTGCATTTCGTCATGATCTTTAATCCCGGCGAACCCAATGCCTGTTTTATCCCGAAAGGATCCGGAAAATCGACCCTTTTCATTAATTCCTTCTGGATCGGGGGACTGGATGAGTTGGATACCTTGCATATTGCGGCCGAACGCTACCGGCAGACAACAACGGGTTATATCGGTTTATCCCCCGACTTCTATGCAGGTCCGGTGATGGATACGGCGAACTATTCAGCGTTGCAGGATTCGATCTGGAACACCGTTTGGACCTTGAAGCGGACGGAAATCGAATACCATAAACTGCACTGGCAGGATGCAGGATATATCCCCATCAAGGCGATCGCCACATGGCCCGGAAACGGCAACACGGCCCTCGGCCAGTCGGCCATCCTCGCACCTTTCCACGATAATGATCTGGACGGCATTTACGAACCTGCCGACGGGGATTATCCTTCCATTCGCGGCGACCAGGCGATCTTTTTCATTTTCAACGATGAGAGAGGGAAACATAAGGAGTCCGGGGGAAATAAACTGAGGATCGAAGTTCATGGGATGGCTTATGCATTCGACCTTCCGGGAGATTCGGCTTTCAGCAAGACCATCTTTCTGAATTACAAGATATTCAATCGTTCTGCCCATACCTATCACGATACCAGGATCGGGATGTACACCGATTTCGATATCGGGTATTTCAGGGATGATAATTTTCAGACGGATGTGGAGAGAGGCAGCGTCATCGCTTACAATGGGAAAGCTATTGATGGTTCCGGTGAGAGTTATGCTTACGGCCCTCATCCGCCGGCACAATCGGTCACCCTCCTGGCCGGTCCCTGGATGCCGCCCACCGGTCAGGATCGTCCCCGCTTCGACAGCACCGGCCATCCGCTGTGCAACGAAAGCATCAATGGCACCGGCTTTGGTGATGGAATAGCCGATAACGAACGATGGGGGCTGGTCGGTTCGGCCTGTATGGTCAACCAATGGCCCTCCTGGGGGTTCCCCTACATGCGGGTTCCGGTCACGGCCACTGAATACGGCAACTACCTGAAAGGGAAATGGAAAGACGGCTCACCCATGATGTATGGAGGGAACGGCCATTCCACCACAGGCGGATACGGGCCTGAGACCTCCTTCCATTTTCCCGGAGAGTCGGACACCCTTCACTGGGGATGTGGTTGCAGGCCGCCCAACGGACCGGCTGTCTGGTCGGAGCAGACGGCTGGAAATACTCCCCATGATGTTACGTCGCTCATTACCTCGGGCCCTGTTACCTTCCATCCCGGCGATATGCAGGAGTTCGATGTAGCGTTCGTTTGGGCGCGCGATTACACAAATCCCGACACCCTCGTTTCCGTAGCCAAACTACGATCGATGATCGATACGGTAAGAAAAGCATTTCTTACCAACCGGTTACCCGGCGGAGGCTCCTTCCTCGGCACCCCGAATCAGCCGGCGCCCGTACATGCTTTCTTTACCATCTATCCCAATCCGGCTGCCGGGCAAGTGACTGTCGATTTTGAGGAACCATTGAAAGAGCCGGCGCAGATCAGGATCTACAGCGCCTCCGGCATGCGGGTACGCAGCCTCACCGGCAGGACCGGGAATACAAAGG
>DAONFN010000038.1:0-13241 GCA_035403625.1 Bacteroidales bacterium | reverse complement strand
CGAAAGAGACCAGTGTATCCTTCCCGCTTTTCTTTGCCTCCGCCTTCATCACGCGGTAAAATTCTTCGGCTTCAGCCTGATTCACCCCATCATAGAAATTGGAAGCGGATGCCTCCACCAGGTCTTTTTCCGGATTCAGGCTCACCCGCTTCGGCGCCAGGTCGGGGTTGAACACGAGGGGGGTGATCTCTTCGATGAACTGCTCCACGGTCTGGCCCTTGGCTAGCGGAAGTTTGTGCTTCGGGGTGTTGTCGATGATGTAGGAAAAGAACTCCTTGTGGAATTCCGGCAGGATCTTGTCGGTCGAATAGTGATGGTGGATGCCGTTGCAGAACCACACCCGCTTCAGGTACACGGTGAACTTATTAAAATCATCCAGGTCGCGGTTGCCCGTATAGCCCTCCTGGATGGCTTCCAGGGTCCGGCGAATGAGCAGGTTATTCTTGTAGTTCTGGTCGTAGGTGATATCACGGCCACTGAGCGCAGCCTGCGAAAGATAATAGATCAGTGTTTTCTGCTTCAGGCTGAGATTTTCAAACCCGGGGACCTGGTAACGCAGGATCTTGGCGTCGGCAAACTGCTCGGTCAGGAATTTGAACCCGGGCAGGGTGGTTTGCTGGTTGACCGCTTCCTGCTGCGGAAGGGCCGGTTTTATGAATGCAATGCTCATCAGGAGGATCGTACTTATTTTTTTCATTTTTCAGTGATTATTTTCATCAAGAATGACTCCGTTCCGGTAAACCGGCACAACCCGGGTCGAATCGGGGGTAAGTGAATAGGGGATCACATCGTCAAGACCCAGGCTTTTCAGCCGGTGGCGGTGAGCCGCTTTTTCGATGTAACCGGTCAGATCGTTTTTTGCGGTATTCCAGAGGTCGATGGCGGCCTCCGTGGAGTCGCACCGGGTGCCGTAATTCCCCGACCGGATCAGGCGGTCGGCCAATGCCCCGGCAAAGAGGGTATCTTCCAGGCAGAAACGGTTCTTCCATCCCGAACAAAGGATCAGGATATCTTTCCGCTGCCGGATCAGCCAGCCGGTCAGCGCAGTGAGGTTGACAAAGGCGCCGATCGCAACGCATTCCGCCTCCTTCACGATATTCAGCGCCCGGGTGCCGTTGGTCGTACAATATACGAGCGTCCTCCCTCCTACCGCTTCCCGGGTGAAGTTAAAAGCTGAATTCCCGAAATCTGCAAAATCAAGTTTCTTCCCGTCCTGCTCCAAAGCTACCAGGTATCCCTGTTCTTTCAGAGCCCGGGCCTCATCGGTCGTAGCCACCGGCAGGATCTCCTTCACCCCGTTCTCGAAGGCCGCACAAACCGAAGTGGTCGCCCGCAGGATGTCCACGAGTACCACGAGATATCCGGGTGCCAACTGGACCTCGGGAACCAATTTCGGGGTAAAACAGACTTCGATGGAAGGGGTATGGGATTCAGGCAGGTGCATCGTAACTAATAATAAATGATCTCACAGCCGGGATGGGTAAGTTTGAGCTTCTCCACCCGCTTCGACGAAACTTTGGTATTGAACATTTTAACCGAGGTAAGTTCCGGCATACCGTCGAGTACATCCACATTGCCCACCCGTGTGTTATAGAATTCGATCACCTTCAGGTTCACCAGTTTCTGCAGGTATTTCAGGTTCTTCACCTGGGTGCCGTTGAACTTCAGCACTTCGAGCTTCATCATGTTCTGCAGCGCATCGAGGTCCTCCACCTGGGTGTTCGAGAAATCGAGTTCCGTCAGGGCGGGCAGTCCGGCCACCGGCATCAGGTCGACGATGGGGTTTTTGGGGCAGTGAAGCACGCGCAGCTTCGTCAGCCTCGTCACCGGGTCGAGCCGGGCGATGGAGGTGCCGGAGAAACGCAGATCGGTCAGCCGGCTGAGGTGATACAGCGGGCTGAGATCGCTGATCCGGAAATTTTCGTTGATCGCCACGGCGCTCAATCCGGCCATGCGCTGGAGTTGCAGCTTGTCAGGAGTACCCTTGACTCCTGCCTGTTCCGCGAGAACCTCTTTCCAGGCGTCGGGCAGCCCCTGCCACCACTCGGTATTTTCGTAAGTCTGAAAAACCACCAGGCAACCGGGACTCTTACCCGCAAAACGATCGGCCTCGGCTACCGTGATCAGGGTGTTGTCGGCCAGCACCAGCTTGAGGTCTTTGAGATCCTGCAGGGGCGCCAGGTCGCTCACCTGGGTGTTGTCGATGTGGAGGGTTTCGAGCGACGACAGGCCGGAAAGCGGCCGGAGCGAGGTGATCTTTGTGTTCGATGCGTTCAGCATTTTCAACTCCGTGAGATCTTTGAGTGGATCCAGCGAACTGATGCCGGTGCTCTGGCAGTGGAGGGTGCGCAGCAGGATCAGCCGGCTCAGCGGCTCCAGCGATACAACCGACATCCGGCCGGTGATGTTGATGCTGTCGAGCAGGGCCAGCAGGTGAAGCTGTTCGGAGTTGGGCTGCCCGTTGAAATCCATGTACAGGCTGAAGATATTCCGCCATTCCGCCGACATATTTTTCCACCAAGCCGACAGATCATCGGAGGCATACACCAGGGAAACCGCGGGTCGCTTCTTCAGGAAGGCCAGCGCCTCTTTCTGGTGAATACCCGAATGGTTACAGTAAATCTTTTGCAGTCCGGCCATTCCTTCAAGGGGGGCCAGGGTGCCGATGGCGGTGCTGTCGCAGAGCAGGATCCGCAGCGCCTGCATACTCTTCAGGGGAGCGGGATCGGTCACGCCGGTCGAGGAGAAATTCAGCAGTTCCAGGTTCACCAGATTTTCAATCGGCCCCAGGTCCTTGACGGGAGTCCGGTCAATGCGGAGCTCTTTTAACCGGGTGCGGTCGCGCAGGGGTTCGAGCGAAGCCACCTGTGTGCCGCTGATATCCAGGGCGGTCAGGTTCGGGAAAGAACTCAATACGGAGAGGGAGGTGATCCGGGTTCCCTTCATCCGCAGGTCGCTGATCCGGTTGCAGTAACGCAGGGGTTCGAGATCGGAAACCCGGGTGCCGGAAAGGTCGAGGATCTCCAGTTTGTTGAGGTTTCGCAACGGCATCAGGTCGCTCACCGGTGTTCCGGAAAGATCAACTTCCGTGAGGTCGGCCAGTTTTCCCAGCGGCTCGAGGTTTACGACGAATGCCTTGCCCGACAGATCCAGGCGCGTGGCCCGGACGATCTGTCCAAGGTACTGGTAAAACTCCGAACCCATGATGAAGGTCTTCTGCCCTCCGACCATGGCTACGGAGTCGTTGAAACTGTCGATGGAAGCCATCGGCATCGTCCCTTCCAGCTTCATTCCATCCGAAAGCACGGCCTTCCATGCAGGTGTGAGCGCATTCCACCAGTTACGGAGGTCCTCCTTTTCGTTGAGTTTGGTGGTATAAACACTCACGATCTTCAGTTGCTGCTTCGCCGAATCGAAGTTCATCTCCAGGTACCTGACCTTGTTGGAACTCACCGAATCGCCGTTCAGGGTGATCCCACGCAGGTTGCGGTTGGCCGTCACCTTGAAAAAGGTATGGCCGTCCTCGCCGGCCGAAACGCTTACATCCTGCACGGAGTAGCTGAAACGGGCGCTTTTGAAGAAGAAACTGACATCGCTCAGGTAAGCCGGCATATCCTTGTAAAGCGGCACCAGCCGGTTCTCTTCGAGGTCGTCCTCAATCTGCACCTTCTCGTTCCAGCACCATTTCAGGTAGCTCTGCGAGAGGATGGTCTGCTTATCGCTGACCGCGTTGCGCGGATCGGCCAGGAAATTCAGCGAACTTTCGAAGAACCGGACCAGGGGCGACACCTGCAGCTTGAACGTGTCGAGCCTGGTCGCCTCGATGGTGCCTGCCTTGGAAACTTCTTCCGTCGGCTTCTTCTCCGCTTCTGCCCGTCCCGGTGCTGCCTTGTTCGTGCCGTTCTTCGCCGGGGTGGAAGCCGCCTTGTTCGTCTTGCCGGCGGCCGGTTTCTTGTGTGGCGCACGAACGCCGGTTGCGGGCTTCTTCTTCCCGGTCGACCGGCTCTGCGACCATACCGGCGCAGCAGCCAGGACAACCAGGATCAGGACGAAAAGCAATCTCTTCATGCAGGCCTAGTTGGTGTGGGTATAATTCTTGATCAGTTCCCGCTTCTCCTTTTCACTGACCCTCAGAAGGTTTGAGATCAACCATCCCGAATTGGCCGTGTTGCGGTTGAACCAGGATACTTCCATGTACCAGTTGGGAACCTGGAAGATGTGGAATTTAACGTTGTTGACATCGACGAACGAGAGGTTCCCGTTCTTCATCTCCATTACAAAAAGGGCAGTCATATCAGGCTGGTAACCCTTCTCGAAATAGAAGTCGAGTTTATCCGGCTCCCTGAAAGCCTTGTGCAGGTTCATAAAGTCGAGCTCATGACTCATCGGGTGAATGAAGTACTTCACGTTCGTGGTATCGTTCAGGTTGGTAAACCAGGAGTTAAACCGGTCAAAGAAAACGTTGGATATCACCCACTTGTAGCCGCTACGCTGTTTTTCGATCTTCAGGTAGAGGATGATGTTCACCTTCTCCTTCTTATAGAGGAAAGAGGCGGTTACCTCGGCAAACCACCCCGGCGCGTAGAAGTCGAGCAGGGCCGGGCTCTTCTTGTTCAGCGCTTCGTCGGAAAATACAAACCGGGCCTCCTGGCTGATGTTCGGACTGGAGTTGTCGAAGAGCATGTTCAGGTACTTCTTGCGCGTTTTCAGGTCGCGGTATCCCGGGTTTCCGGGATAGTACCGCTTTCCCTGAACATCCTCTTCGCCGTTGAACCGCAGGAAGAACTGGTTCACCTGTTTCGTCTGGGCGTAGAGGAGGGATTCATCGACGCCAAGCGAATTCCCGATGGAACCCTGGGTCCGGCCCAGCAGGGGCAGCAAAAAGAAAACAATCCATGTGAGTCGTCGCATAGAATCGGTTAACAAATAAAGATTAGAAATTACCGTCCGTAATTCGCAACTTTTAATTCGTAATTACTTGGAGGTTTCCTTTACGCGGATGTCGCCCAGCATAACATCCCAGAAGCCGATCAAACGTCCGCCGATCTGGGTCTCCTTGCGCTTCACATACACGGTGATATCCTTCTTGGTCGTGTCTTCATACACCAGTCCCTTTTCCTTGTCATAGGCCTGGAAACGCTGGTAGATGGTGATCACCCCCACGTAGGTGCCGTCGGGTTGCCGCACCAGGTCGCTCACATACTGGATCTTGTACCATTCGATGGTCACCTTGTCGTAGTTGAGCTGCATGAGACGGTCGAAATACTCGCGCACCTTGTAGTAGTTGACATCCTGCCGGTTGATCGACGAAACGCCTACCTCGCTGTTCTCCATGAAGAGTTCCACCGCGCGCTCGATCACCCGCTGGGCGTCCGACCAGGCAGTCTGCTTGTTACCGATGATGCTGATATACTTGCTGAGGTCGCGCACCTTCTCGAGAGCCAGGCTGTCGATGGCTTGCTTGCGCTGGGGAGAGATATTATCGTCCTGTGCGGCGGCCCCTGTCCATGCCGAAAGAAGGGTCGCCAGTATGATCACTGAAATCAGTCTGTTCATGTCGGTTTACTTTTTGATTAAATCGAGTCCTTTGATCTTGCCGTTGCTGTCGGTCATGATGGCATCCACATCGTTGCGGCTCACCTTCGTATCCTTCAGCAGGTACAAGTAACGCTTGATGGTGGTGGGTTTGTCGTAATCGACAATGGAGCCTTCACGGCTGATGATGATGAGCACCGGCGCATCGTCCGATGAGAACATCTGCAGGGTCTTCTGGATAGTGCTTTCGGCCATCGGCACATTGCCCGTTTTGGAGGAGTTGGCGATGGTGGTGAACGCATTCTCCAACTGGGCTTTCACCGGCAGCTTTTCGCCGCTCATCCCGCCGTCCCTCATGTCGCTGATCTTCTTCTCCAGCCGGCCGATCAGTTCGTCGATCTCCGAATCGCCGAGTTTCTGCCGCTTGATGCTGTTCAGCTCGCGCTCGAGTTCGTCGGCCGACAGGTTATCCTTGTTCAGCAACAAGTCGTAGAGTTTGGCTCTTGCTTCATCAACCTTCTGGGCTTTGGCCTGCGTCTCTGCAGCCAGCACTTTCTTCAGCTGTTGCTGGGCCTGGATGATCATTTCGTTGAGCACGGGATCGCCGAGGTTCTTGTCCATGATCTCGCCCACGATCCTTTTCTGCTCGTCGTATGAAAGGGTGGAAGTGCCGGCAATGATCGGCTGAAGCTGCTTTTTGGCCGCTTCGATCTGCGCCTTGCGCTCCTTCTTGGTCATCTTTCCTTTTGGGGTGCAGCTTTCGGTCCCGGCTACCATGAGCGCCACCAGCATGATGAGCAGGATGCGCTCCCACCGGATGGACCTGATCTTTCCTGTGATTTCAGACATATCGATGAATTAAGTTTTAGGTGTGAGGTATTACAGTTAAAGCACGTGATCCTGCACAAATTGTGCCACGGATCAACCTTTGTAGAAGGGGAACTTCACGACGCGGGCTTTAAGCACCTTGTCGCGGATCTTCACATAGATCTCGCTTCCCTCTTTGGATAAGGCAGCAGGAACATAGCCCATGCCGACCGGGATCTTGACGGAAGGTCCCATGGTGCCCGACGTGACTTCGCCGATCTTGTTCCCGGCAGCGTCGGTGATCTCGTACTCGTGGCGCGGGATCCCCTTGTCGACCATCTCGAACCCTACCAGCCGCCGGGTGGTTCCCTCCTTCTTTTGCTTCAGCAGAGCGGCCTTGTTGATGAATTCCTTATAATCGGTGAATTTGGTGATCCATCCCAGCCCGGCTTCGATGGGCGAGGTGGTGTCGTTGATGTCGTTGCCGTACAGGCAGTATCCCATCTCGAGACGCAGCGTATCACGGGCTGCCAGCCCGATGGGTTTGATGCCGAACTCGGCGCCCGCTTCAAATACCGCTTTCCAGATCTTCGGGGCATCTTCGTTGGCCATGTAGATCTCGCATCCGCCCGACCCGGTATAGCCAGTGGTGGCGAAAATGATGTCGGGCACCCCGGCAAAGGTGAGCTTCTTGAAGGTATAATACTCCATGTCGGTCACCGGGGTGTCGGTCAGTTTCTGCATCGACTTGAGCGCCAGGGGACCCTGGATCGCCAATTGAGAGATCTCGTCGGAGGCATTGTAGAGTTCGGCCCCCATCTTGTTCTGCTTGTTGCACCACGCCCAATCCTTATCGATGTTGGCGGCATTGACCACCAGCAGATAGGTCAGGTCGTCGACCTTGTAAACGAGAAGATCATCGACGATCCCGCCGGTCTCGTTGGGGAAGCAGGAATACTGCACCTTCCCCGGAACCAGCTTGGATGCATCGTTCGAGGTGACCCACTGGATGAAGTCGAGGGCCTTCGGACCCTTCACCCAGAACTCGCCCATGTGACTGACATCGAATACGCCGATGCCCTTTCGGACCGTCTCATGTTCGATGTTAACGCCTTCGTACTGCACCGGCATGTTGTAGCCGGCAAAGGGGACCATCTTGGCTCCCATCGCTTCGTGGAAACTGGTGAATGCTGTGTTTTTCATGAGTTATGCTGTGTTTGTTCGTGTCCGGAAAGGAAGCGTTCAGTACAGTCCCGCTCCGCCGTTTACCCGGCGATCTTCCGTGGTTGCAACGGGTTCTGCCTATTAACGGTGCAAAAGTAGGAAAAATTGCGCGGAGCCCCGGCCGATGTTCATATTTAGGGTGGATTGTTCATATGTTCAATGTGCCAATGTGCTGATGTGCTGATGTGCTGATGAATTCCCTGTTATTCGTCACCCCGTCACCTCGTCACCTCTTCACCTCGTCACCCCCGTCACCTCGTCACCTCCGTCACCATTTTTTCCCTACCTTTGACGCATGTTCCTCAACCGGGAAAATACCCCTCGCTGGTTGATCTTCGCCATCGACCTGACCATCACGGCTTCAGCCGTCGTGCTGGCCTATCTCCTGCGGTTCAATTTCACCATCCCGCCCGCCGAACTGGTGCCGATCCCGCGCGCGCTGCTCTTCATGGTCACCATCCGCGCGGCGAGCTTCCTCCTCGCACGCACCTACGCCGGCATCATCCGCTATACCAGCACGGGCGACACGCTGCGGGTGTTCGGTACGGTGTTCGCCGGAAGCCTCTTCTTCTCCCTGGCCAACATGTTCACCTACTTCCTGGTCAACAACCACTACATCATCCCGTTCTCGGTCATCATCATCGACTTCCTCGCCACCTCCTTCGGTATGATCACCTTCCGGCTGGTAGTGAAACTGGCCTACCTGGAATTAAGTCACCCCGAAGGCGAAAAGGTCAACGTGGTGATCTACGGCGCCGGCGAGGCAGGGATCACCACGAAGCATACCCTCGAACGCGACGCCGGCACGCAGTACAAGGTGATGGCCTTTATCGACGACAACCCCGGCAAACAGGGCAAAAAACTGGAAGGGATCGACATCATCGGGCCGGACAAGCTCGACGGACTGCTCACCGCGCACAAGATCGACCGCGTGATCCTCGCCATCATGCATTTCGACGCTTCAAAAAAACAGGCCCTGGTGGAGAAATGCCTCGGGTACGACACCAAAGTCCTCACCGTACCGCCCATGATCCGCTGGATCAACGGCGAACTCAGCTTTAACCAGATCCGGCACATCAACATCGAAGAATTGCTCGAACGCGACGAGATCCGGCTCGATGAAGATCGGATCGGCCGGGAGATCACCGGGAAGACAATCCTGGTGACCGGCGCTGCTGGATCGATCGGCAGCGAGATCGTGCGCCAGGTGGCCCGTTTCTCGCCCGGCCGGCTCATCCTGGTCGACCAGGCCGAAACCCCGCTCCATTACCTCGAACTGGAAACCCGGGAAGCATTCCCCGAGGTGGCGGCCGAATTCCTCCTCTGCGACATCTGCAACCGGCCCCGCATGCGGCATATCTTTGAAAACGCGCGGCCCGGCATGGTTTACCACGCTGCCGCTTACAAACATGTGCCCATGATGGAAAGCAACCCCTCCGAAGCGGTGCTGACCAACGTGTTGGGCACCCGGATCACCGCCGAACTGGCGGTGGAAACGGGAGTGAAGAAATTTATCATGATCTCCACCGACAAAGCGGTGAATCCTACCAATGTGATGGGCGCCACCAAACGGGTGGCCGAGATCTGCACCCAGGCCCTCGACCGGCCCGGCGGCACCCGGTTCGTCACCACGCGCTTCGGCAATGTACTCGGCTCCAGCGGCTCGGTCATCCCCCTCTTCCGCAGCCAGATCGAAAAAGGCGGGCCCATCACCATCACCCACCCCGAAGTGACACGTTATTTCATGACCATCCCCGAAGCCTGCCGACTCGTGCTCGAAGCCGGGGCCACCGGCAACGGAGGCGAGATCTTTATCTTCGACATGGGCCAGTCGGTCCGGATCCTCGACCTCGCCCGGAAGATGGTCCTGCTTTCGGGACTCACCCTGGGCAAGGATATCCAGATCCGCTTCACCGGCCTGCGCCCCGGGGAGAAGTTGTACGAAGAGCTGCTCAACCACGAAGAAAATACCCTGCCCACCCACCATCCGCTGATCCTTACGGCCCGCGTGCGCCCCGTGGAGCAAACCTCCGCCCTGCAGCAAATCAGCGAGCTGATTGCACTCGCGGGCAACGGCACCGACATGGAACTCATCCGCAAGATCAAACAGATCGTACCGGAATACAAGAGCCGGAATTCAGTATACGAATCACTGGACCATTGAAAGTGATCGGTACGTACAGATTTGTCACTCGTCATTCGTCATTCGTCACTTGAAACAGCTCCTCGTTCTCCTCGGCCCCACCGCCACCGGTAAAACCGCCCTTGCGGCGCATGTGGCTTACGCTCTCGGCGGCGAGGTGATCAGCGCCGACTCCCGCCAGGTGTACCGGGGCATGGATATCGGAACGGGCAAGGATTACGGCGACTACCTTGTGAAGGGGGTTGCCATCCCGTACCACCTGATCGATATCGCCGAACCCGGGGAAGAGTACAACATTTACACCTTCCAGCACGACTTCCGGCGCGTCTATCAGGATGTCACGGCACGGAACAAAGTTCCCATCCTGTGCGGCGGCTCGGGCATGTACCTCGAAGCAGTGCTGAAAGGTTACCGACTGCCGGAGGAGGCGACGGATGGCGACTTTCTGGCATCGCTTGAAAAGCTGTCCGACAGCGAACTGGAGGCCCTGCTGCGTTCGATGAAGACCCTGCACAACAACTCCGACCTCGAAAACCGCGCCCGGATGATCAAGGCGATCCGGATTGCCTACCCACCCCAGGGTCCCCTCACTGCCGGCAGGGAGGGGGGTTGGGGGTGGGTACCCGACGCCCTCATTTTCGGAGTCGATTACCCCCGGGGACTGGTCCGCGCACGCATCCGCAGGCGGCTGGAAAAACGCATGGAAGAGGGCATGACCGGCGAGGTGGAGGCACTGTTGGCCGGCGGGATCATCCCCGATCGCCTGATGCGTTACGGACTCGAGTACCGGTTCGTGACCCGGCACCTCCTGGGTGAGATCACAAAAGAGGAACTGCTCGAAGGGCTGTACATCGCCATCTGCCAGTTCGCAAAGCGACAGATGACATGGTTCCGCCGGATGGAGCGCCAGGGCTTCGTCATCCACTGGATCGACGGAAGAAAACCGATGGAGGAGAAAGTCGCGCTGGTGCTGGAAAGGTGGAAAAAGGAATCCGCCAGAACAGGATCGGGTGCTCAGTGAAAGCGGGAATACAGCGTTTTGTCAAACAGGTTTTCTGCATTTCTGAACATGAGATATTCAATTACTTCTAAAGCATCATGGATCGTTATCCACTTTTCATTTACAAGTTCGCTCAACGCTTGAGAAATTCCCTTTCTGGCGATCATTGAATGTCCGATAAGGTTCTCAACAATTTTATCATCCCCTCCAAAAGCGAGAACCTTATTATTGGGAACTGTCAAAATAGACTTTTTCAAAAAATCCTTTGCAGCCAACGGATTGATCGACCAGGACCAGCACATGTCAAGGTAGGCGTTTGCATAGTTTTTAGCCAGGGACAACATTTCCTCATAATAGGGATAGCCAATATGATAAAAAACAAATTTTGTATTTGGCGCCTGTCTGCACAACGATGCGCAATCTGCCGGATTGTCTTTCACCCATTCCATGTTCATCACATTATTCATCGCCCATTGCCCTGTATGCAATTTTACCGGCAGGCCGTACCCCGTGGCTTTATCAACGGCATACCAAAACAAGTGGTCCTGAAGTTTTTTCCCATCTTCAGGACAAATGGTTTGGGAATTGATTTTATTCAGAAAAATGTTCTCAACTTCTCCGGCCTCCGATCTTTTAAAATCAAGCCGCCGGAAATAGGCGTTGCCAATTTTGACGCCTTTGGCAACATGATTATACTCAGAAAACCACCAATCGATGAGTGCGTGCCAATCCGAAAGTGTTTTTATGGTAAAGTTTTCAGGAACAGAGTAGGGATTTCGTGATACCTGAATCAAGCCATTTAAGGCGATATCATGATACAATAAGTCAGGCGCTTCACTTTCTTTACAGGCTCTTATAGGCGAATGGACATGGCAATGTCTGATATTGGCCAAATCCTGAATGATGTGCCTGTAGAACCCTGTTTTTCTTGTTTGTTCGTACCTGACTTGAATTTCCTTTACTGTTTCAGCAGAAATCTCATCGATGCCATACAACACCCGGATTGTATTCCGGAACACCAAACCCGAAGCAGTATTTTTCAGATATGGCCAATATCCCTGTAAAATATTCCATTTATCGATCGGGTCAACCTCCTTTGAAAACAAGCTATTTCGTTCCGAATTCGATATTCCCGCCGAAATCAGATCGAAGTTAAAATAGTGGTTAAGTAAGATTGTCCAGTCATCACAGGGAATGATCGGATCGATACATTTCAGCCTTTCCGACTCATCAACTAAATGCTCATGCGTATCGATGAAAGGAGTTTCGAATACTTTCTTTTCAATTATCTGTTCGGTATTGTTCATTACGATTTTGAGGTTTTTTCGCATAGGTGATAACGTACGTTTTGCCGGCAACCGCCGCATATGGAGCTTAAGTTTCCGGCTTTAGCCGTATGTAAGGAAGTCGGCAGTCGCCAGTCAGCAGTCGGCAGTCAGAAGTCGGCAGTCCACAAAAATGTCAAGTACAAGGCACCACTCACCACTCACCACTCACCACTCACACCTTCAAACAGCCCCGAAACCCACGTGAATTGTAATAGGAGGGAGCACTGTTGTGGTAGATGAATACCCGGCCGTACCGAAAATCAGCAAACAATGCGCCACCCAGCGACCGGATACTATCTGGAGTGCGGATCCAACTCGAGGTCTTTGAGTCGAAGGTCTCCATCTGTTGCAAGGCCCGGTATTGCTCCTCCGTCAGCATGTCGATCCCCATGGCTGCTGCCAGGTCCATCGCGTTGTTCGCCGGTTTGAACTCTTTCCTCGACTCCAGCCCTTCACGGTCATAACAAAGGCTTCGCCGCCCGGCAGGACTCTCGGGCGAACAATCGGTAAAGATAAATTCGCCGGTTTCCCGGTCGACACCGGTCACATCGGGCTCACCCCCGGTTGCCTCCATCTGGCTCAGCGACCACAGCTTTCCGGGATCGGCCAGCAGCCGGACTTCAACCTCCTGCCATGCCATCCCGTCATGACGCTCCCGATTCTTTCCAAACCTTGCTTTCAGCAAGCCAACGAGGTCATTCACCTGGTCGCGTGTCAACATCTGTTTTTCCATGTCCTATTTGAATGGCGGCCCTTTCCGCTCCAGTTTATCCAGCTTCCAGTTGCTTTCGCCCTGGCCGGACAGGTAGGTTAAATGATAGTCGTACTGGTGCCTGAATCCGGCGGAAAAGACGACAAACATGAATTCTGCCTTTGCCCGGTCCACCCAGCCCACCAGGTTGATGTAGATCCTTGAGGGACGCTGCTTCTGGCTCTTCTCCCCCTCCGCGGGCGTGATCAGCCGGATCTGGGTGCGTTCGATCTCCCGGGGAAGGTTGATGTCGGGAAAATCATCCGGGAGCCCATCTTTCCGGTTGCCGAACCAGAGGGTGTCGAAAGGCGCCGGATTCATTGCGTTGGCAGCGTTGATAAAATCGCCAATGGCCTGAACGTATGTCTTCTCCAGTTCGCGGCTACCCACGGTGCCGCCCTTTTGCCCGAAAACTCCGGCAGGCAGGAGGCAAAGGAGCAGAAGGAGTTTGTT
>DAONFN010000037.1:0-13461 GCA_035403625.1 Bacteroidales bacterium | reverse complement strand
AGCCGCAGTTTGACCTGCCCTTCCTTCAGGGTATCGTCATATGTATGGGAAACCGGGTTGATATTGGCTGCCGTGGTCGAATCGCCGAAATTCCACGTCCAGTTCGTGATCTTAGAAAGGAGGGTATCCGGAAAACTAAGGGTGAAAGAAGGTTTTGTCAGATAGATCACCGTATCGGGTTTGATTTCAAACGACCCCTTGGGAGAATGGAGGAAATCGACCAGGTAAGCGCTGTCGATGGAACAACCCACCGAATCGGTGACCCGGAACTTATATTTTCCCGGGCACAAACCGAAAATGAGTGTATCCTGGCTAAATCCGGGGGCATTCCATTGATAAATATACTTTCGGTCGCCTGAGAACGGGGTACCCCCGGAGACCCTGGCG
This sequence comes from Bacteroidales bacterium, assembly GCA_035403625.1. Classification (GTDB taxonomy): domain Bacteria; phylum Bacteroidota; class Bacteroidia; order Bacteroidales; family FEN-979; genus CAIVAT01. The sequence goes on along the minus strand of DAONFN010000037.1, from coordinate 13,074 downwards.
GCATACTGTCCGATGCAGTTACGTTTGTATTTGCCATTGTCGAGCTTCAGCAGGCATCCAAGGTCGTTGTACCGGAATAAGGTATCGATGAACATCCGCGGATACATCCTCAGGATCACTTCATTGCTCGTATCGGACCCAACTCCCTCGGCAGTTACAATGCACCGGTAAACACCAGGAGAATTGGCGTCGACCGGGTCGATGGCTAGCAGCGAATCGCTGGATCCGGGTCCACTGAGATCGATAAAATTCTTCTGCCAACGGTAAGTGAGCTTTCCGGTGCCGCTACCGGTAATCAGCGTCCGGAAAGATAAACTGTCGCGGTAACAAACCGTAGTATCGGACGGACTTACCACGATATTAACCTGCGCGGAGACCAGGGTGGTGGAAAGAAGGAAAAGGGCGAGAAGAAAATGCTTCATCTGGAAATTGAAAACCAGCGCAAAAATAACAATTCTTTTGAGTCTCACGAATGAAAACGCGAAGGCGCCTTGTTTAGTATATCGAAGGTTTCCTGATCAGTACTCGCCGTTGGCGATCATGACAAGGGTGCAGCCATAAACGACCTCAATCCCTGCTTCACCAAGTTTTTCGGCCAGTTCCGGGGATTCCGATCCGGGGTTGAAAATGACCCTTTCGGGGTGCAGCTCCAGGATATAATCGTGAAATTGCCGCAGGTTTTTCGCCCCCATGTAAAGGGTGACAGTATGCACTCCAGTAAAAGGCGGATAGGGTTTTTCGACATACACTCCGGAAATCTCCCCTTCACGCTGTCCAACTGCGACAACCGGAAAACCGGCATATCGAAGCTTCCGTACCGCCATGTTCGAATACCGGTCGGAGTTGAGGCTTGCGCCCAGCACTAACGTTTTTTTTTCTTTCACCGGATCCATGTTATGATCGCATCAAATGTAACGAAAAACGGCCAAAAAGGCGGCTTCTTATCCAGATTTGCTGACATTTTTACACCTGCGAACCCGTTTTCCGGTTTGGCCGGTAATTTGCGGGGGTCCGGCGGATAACCTAATTGGATACGTTATGAATTTCAACAATTTCACACTCAAGGCACAGGAGGCCCTTCAGAAGGCACAGGAGTTGGCTTCGGCCAACCGGAATCAGGAGGTTGGCAATCTGCATATCCTGAAAGGGATCTTTACGGTCGACGAGAATGTGGTTCCGTACCTGTTGAAAAAACTGAATACAGATATATCGGCCTTGGGGCAGGCCATCGACCGCAGGGTGGATTCGCTGCCCAAGGTGACAGGCGGAGATCAATACCTGTCGGCAGAGGCCTCCAAAGCGTTGCAGAAATCGGTGTCGCTGTCGAAGGAGATGAAAGATGATTTCGTCTCAATCGAGCACTTGTTGCTGGGGATCCTTTCAGTAAACGATGATGCGTCGAGGGTGCTCAAGGACAATGGGGTGACGGAGCATGATCTTACCACCGCCATCCAGCAGTTGCGCCAGGGCGGAAATGTTAGCAGCCCGACTGCCGAAGAGACGTACCATTCCCTCAACCGGTATGCGCGCAATCTCAACGACCTGGCCAGGGAAGGCAAACTTGACCCTGTGATCGGGCGTGATGAGGAAATCCGGCGGATCCTGCAGATCCTGTCGCGGCGAACCAAGAACAACCCGATCCTGATCGGGGAACCCGGTACCGGGAAAACCGCCATCGCTGAAGGTCTGGCACACAGGGTCATTGATGGAGATGTGCCGGAAAACCTGAAAACCAAGCAGATCTATTCGCTCGACATGGGGGCGCTGATCGCTGGCGCCAAATACAAGGGAGAATTTGAAGAGCGGCTGAAGAGTGTGGTAAAGGAGGTCATTGCCGCCGACGGGGAGATCGTTCTTTTCATCGACGAGATCCACACCCTGGTGGGTGCAGGTGCCGGTGAAGGCGCCATGGATGCCGCCAATATCCTGAAGCCTGCCCTGGCGAGGGGCGACCTGCGCGCCATCGGTGCGACCACACTGAAGGAGTACCAGAAATATTTCGAGAAGGATAAGGCCCTGGAGCGCCGGTTCCAGCCGGTCATGGTCAGTGAGCCCGATACCGCCGACGCCATTTCGATTCTCAGGGGATTGAAAGAGCGGTACGAATCGCATCACCATGTGCGGATCAAGGATGAAGCGATCGTGGCATCTGTGGAATTGTCGCAACGATACATTTCCGACCGTTTTCTTCCCGACAAGGCGATCGACCTGATTGATGAAGCGGCTTCGAAGCTCCGGCTGGAGATCAACTCGGTGCCGGAAGATCTCGAGCGGATCGACCGCCGTATCCGCCAAATGGAGATCGAACGGGAAGCCATCCGGCGGGAAAACGACACGGACCGGCTGGAGGAACTGAGCCATGAGATTGCTTTGCTGAAAGGCGAACAGCAGGAACTCCGGGCGCGATGGAAAGCCGAGAAGGACCTGGTCGAAGCCATCCAGGCGCATAAGAACGAAATTGAGAGTCTGAAACTGGAGGCCGACCAGGCCAACCGCGCAGGCGATCTCGGCAAAGTGGCGGAGATCCGCTATGGCCGGATCCCGAAAAAGGAGAAGGAGATCGACCAGCTGAAAGCGAAGTTGTCGGGAATCCAGAAAGACAATCCCCTGGTCAACGAAGAGGTGGGCACGGAGGAGATTGCCGCCGTGGTAAGCCGGTGGACGGGTATCCCCGTAAGCCGGATGCTCCAGGGAGAACGGCAGAAACTCCTCTCACTTGAGGAGGAACTCCATAAACGGGTGGTGGGCCAGGATGAGGCGATCGGCGCAGTCGCCGACGCCATCCGCCGCAGCCGGTCGGGGCTCCATGATCCCAAACGCCCGATCGGTTCGTTCATTTTCCTGGGGACCACCGGTGTCGGCAAGACGGAACTGGCGCGCGCCCTGGCTGAATTTCTGTTCAACAACGAAAACAGCATGGTCCGGATCGACATGTCGGAATACCAGGAACGGCACACCGTGTCAAGACTGGTCGGGGCACCTCCAGGCTATGTGGGATATGAAGAGAGCGGACAATTGACGGAGGCGGTCCGCAGAAAGCCCTATTGCGTGGTGTTGCTCGACGAGATCGAGAAAGCCCATCCCGACGTCTTCAACATCCTGCTGCAGGTGCTCGACGACGGGCGGTTGACCGATAACAAAGGCCGGACGGTCGATTTCAAGAATACCATCATCATCATGACCTCCAACATCGGGTCGCACATTATCCAGGAGAGCCTCGCCGGGGCAACCGGGCAGTACCGTTCCGAAATGCTTGAGAAAAGCAGGGAACAGGTGTTCTCTCTCCTCAAAGCAACGATCAGGCCTGAGTTCCTCAACCGGGTGGATGAGATCATCATGTTCAGCCCGCTGTCGATGGAGGAGATCGTGAAAGTGGTTGAACTTCAGATCGCCGGCGTGCAGCAGATGCTGGAGAAGAACAACGTGAAACTCACCGTCACCCCGGCCGCAGTGGATCACATTGCCCGGGCAGGATTCGACCCGCAATACGGAGCGCGGCCTGTCAAGCGGGTAATCCAGCGGGAGTTACTCAATGAATTGTCAAAAATGATTCTTGAAGGAAAGGTGGACCGGGACTCGGAGATCGTGATCGATGAGAAGGGTGGAAAGCTGGTTGCCAGGCAATAACAGGTTTCCCGGTAATCTCAGTGTTGTTCCGGTTCGGTTTTCACGAGAACACCCTTTTCGTAGTACTCTATTTTCTGAACGATCCCACGGGTGTCGTAGTAGGTCCAGGTTCCTTCCGGGTGCCCGGCCAGGTACTGTCCTTCCATCATCAACTGTCCTGAATTGTAATAGGACTTCACAGCACCGTGCTTGTCGCCCGACTTGTACGCACCCCTCAGCCGGAGTTTGCCGTCGGAGTAATATTGTTCCCACAGGCCATCTTTGACCCCAAGTTTATAGTATTGTAGCTCGGATGGCGTACCATCGGGGTAAAATATCTTTACCAGGCCTTCAATCCTGCCATCCCGGTAAGGTTCCTGCGAAGCCAGCGCATCGCTATTCTCGCCGAAAAAGAGCCAGACACTGTCGCGCTTTTCATTCATGTAGCGACCTTCCGCCATTTTCTTTCCGCCGGGATAAAAAGAGATGGTCTTTGCCCGTTTTCCTTCGTCGGTAATAACGGAGATCATTTTAACTTTTCCGCCGGGGTAGTAATAACGAAACTCTCCGGAGGGTTTCCCATCCCGGAATCGTCCTTCATAGATCACATTTCCGGCCGTGTCGATCTTGCGCCAGAATCCCTGCCGGCGGCCTTTCGGATCGATGCGGTTGAGCGTGTCCTGGGCAGAAAGGCACAGGGTGGAAAAAACCAGGAAGAACAGCAGGGCGAGCCGGGTCATGACGGGAAATGAATTATTTTTGCAAAGTAAACAATTATTTCCCTTGCAAACCCAACCCTCGCGGCTCCTCGAACAAGCAGTAAACGAACTGGCCAAGCTTCCCGGCATCGGGCGGAAGACAGCGCTCCGCATGGCGCTGCACCTGCTCAAGCAAACCCTTTCCGACGTGGAATCGCTGGGTACCGCCCTCATCAGTATGCGTAACGAGGTGATCTACTGCCGCGAATGCCGCAACATCTCCGACCAGGAGGTGTGCGCCATCTGCGCCAATCCCCGGCGCGACCACGGGCTGGTGTGCGTAGTGGAAGACATCAGGGATGTAATGGCCATTGAAAACACCTCGCAGTTCAACGGGGTGTACCACGTTTTAGGGGGCATTATCTCGCCGGTGGAAGGGATCGGTCCGCGCGACCTTCACATCGATCATCTGGTGGGCCGCGTGGCGGAGGGCTCCATCCGGGAGGTGATCCTGGCATTGCCCACCACTATCGAGGGAGATACCACCAGTTTCTATCTTTTCCGGAAGCTACAGGGTTTCGAATTGCAACTGACCACGCTGGCCCGCGGGGTTTCGATCGGCGACGAGCTCGAACACACCGACGAAGTCACCCTAGGAAGGTCGATTGTACAGCGGATGCCGTATAAGGGTTGACGAATGACGAGTGACGAATGACAAGTGACAAATGACTGGTGACTGGTGACTGCCGACTACTGACTGCCGACTGTCTAGAACAACTGCAACTGCTCGTGTTTTTCAGTTTTAGTTACAGGCACGTTCAGGTCGGCGTATTTCTCCAGCATCGGCCGGATCGCATTCTTTATCAACTTATTGGGTGTGGTATGGTGAAGGCGGGCGTAGTTCACGAGCGACTTCTTCTGCCGGGCGGTAACCTGAAAGGCGAGGGTCTTGTATTTTACCGGTTTTCGCGGCTTCCTGGCTTTCTTTCGGGGCATAACGTCATCGGTTTAGGATTTCCCTGAAATCGTCGAGGATCTTCCGGGCCAGGTTATCGGCTTTGGCGGGCATATCGCTTTCCGCATAGATCCTGACGATCGGTTCGGTGTTCGATCGCCGCAGGTGCACCCATTCATCACCAAAATGGATCTTGATCCCGTCGATGGTGGTGATGGGATGGGACCGGTATTTTTCGGTGATGGCGCTGAGTATCTCCCCGATATTCATTTCGGGGGAAAATTCGATCTTGTTTTTCGAGATGTAAAAATCGGGGTACTGCAACCGCAGGAGGGAGCATTTCTTCCCCGACCGGGCCAGGTGTGAAAGGAACAGGGCAATTCCCACCAGTGCATCGCGACCGTAGTGAAGCGGCGGGAAGATCACACCGCCGTTGCCTTCCCCTCCGATCACAGCGCCGGTTTCCTTCATCATCGCCACCACATTGACTTCCCCCACGGCAGAGGCAAAATACCGTCCCCCTGATTTTTCCGTGACTATTCGAAGTGCCTGGGTGGAGGACAGGTTTGAGACGGTATTTCCCGGGCTGTTCTGCAGCACATAATCGGCCACGGCGACCAGCGTGTACTCTTCACCAAAGGGTTCTCCCTGGTCGGAAATGATCGCGAGCCGATCGACATCGGGATCGACCGCAAAACCCAGGTCGGCGCCATTATCTTTCACCGCCTGGCAAAGGTCGGTCAGGTGTTCGGGTAGAGGTTCGGGGTTGTGCGGAAAGTGGCCGTCGGGGGTGCAATGAATCTTGTCTATCGTATTTACATTCAGCGCTTTCAGCAATGCCGGAACCGCTATCCCGCCGGTGCTGTTCACTGCATCCACGGCGACCCGCAGGCGGGCCTGGTGAATGGCTTCCGTGTCGACCAGGGGCAATGCCAGGATTTGTTGAATGTGCCTGTCGATCCAGGTGTCATCCGTCGTGCAGGTCCCAAGGTCCCCGACGCCCACGAAGGAAAAATCGCCTTTCTCTGCGATCTCCAGCACTTCCCCGCCATCCTTTTCGGACAGGAACTCACCGGATGCATTGAGCAGTTTCAGGGCATTCCATTGCCGCGGATTATGGCTGGCTGTAAGGATGAGCCCGCCGGAAGCCCGCAGGCCGGCTACGGCCAATTCAGTGGTCGGTGTAGTGGTCAGGCCGATATCGGTCACATCCACTCCCATGCCCAACAGGGTACCGGTAACCAGCCGGTTCACCATGTCGCCCGAGACCCGTGCATCGCGGCCCACCACGATACGGAGCTTCCCTTCCGGGTGACGTCTGCGAATAAATGCGGAAAAAGCCGCCGTGAACCGGACCAGGTCGAGCGGTGTCAGACCCTCGCCCGGAACACCTCCGATCGTCCCGCGGATTCCCGATATGGATTTAATGAGCGCCATGGCCGATTTTCAGGCAAATGTAGAGAATTCCCACTAAACGGTATTTCTTTTTTTCCTAACTTTGCAGAAATCTCCGGATGGAAGAACCGTTTGATTCTTTTTTCGACGGCGAGACGCTGTCACTGGTCGGACGCTATGAGCAAATGGTGCGAGACGACCAGCATTTCTTCTTCGATGTTGACGAATTTGAGGAGATAATCGAGTACTACTTCTACCGGAACGAGCAACGTAAAGCCCTACAAACCATCCGGTTATCTCTTGAGCAGCATCCGCATACCCCTTCCCTGCTGGTCAAACTCGCCCAGTATCATGTAAATGTCAAGCACGACCACGAGGCCCTGAAGGTCTTGAGAGAGACTGAACGGAATGTCACTTCCGACAGCGATCTTTTCATCGCCCGGGGCAACATCTTCAGCCAGCTTGAGAAACCGGAAAAAGCCATCGAGGAATATAAGAAAGCCCTCGCAGGGGCCGATCATCCCGACGATCTGTTTTCGAGTATCGCGTTCGAATACGAGAACATGGGAAAATACGACAAGGCAATCGAATTCCTGCTGCAGGCGCTGGAGGTAAACCCCGACAACGAACCGGCCCTTTACGAGTTTGCTTTCTGCTGCGAAGTCTCCCAGCAGACCGACCGGTGCATCGAATTCCTGAACCGTTTTATCGACCACAACCCGTATTCGATAGCGGCCTGGTTCAACCTGGGGATTGCTTACAGCAACATTGATCTTTACGAAAAAGCGATCGAAGCCTATGATTACGTGCTGGCGATCGATGAATCTTTTTCCTCGGCATACTTCAACAAGGCCAATTGCTTCGCGAACATCGGCGAATACATGAAGGCCATTGAGACCTATACGGAGACCATTTTCTATGAAGAGGCAGAACCGGTAACCTACTATTACATCGCCGAATGCTATGAAAAACTCCGGGATTTCGACACAGCCATAGGGTTTTACCGGAAGTCGGTGGAACTCGACCCGGAGTTCGCAGATGCATGGATGGGACTGGGCGTATGCTACGACGAATCGGGACGGTCACAGGAAGCTCTGTCCTTCATCGAGAAGGCCATACGGCTTACACCGACCATTCCAGAGTACTGGTTCATCCAGGGAGATATCCTGATCAAACTGTCACGAACCGAGGAAGGGATCAGTTCCTACCGGAAGGTGATCGAACTCGATCCCGACGACACCGATATCTGGCTTGATCTTTCGGTGGTGTATGCCGACCGGAAGGATTTTGAACAGGGATACGAAGTATTAAAGGAAGGGCTGGTTTATCACGAAAATCACCCAGACTACCACTACGGGCTGGCCTATTGTCTGTTCATGATGGGCCGGAAACAGGAGGGTGAAGAATCGTTGCTGAAGGCACTCGGGATGGATTATGAGGGGCACCAGCGGCTTTTCAAGACCTTCCCGGAAGCGAAAGACCATCCGGGCATTGCCGGGGCAATCGGGTCTTTCCGGAATCCATGACATTTAAAACACCCCCCAATATGACTCAGTTCAACCTCCCCTATCTCCCTGAAAGGACCACCAAACCCAGGCAAAACGGGATTGTCATGGTCATGGACAAAGGCCTCAGCGTGCGCGAGGCAGAAGCTTTCGTCGAAACCGCCGGCCATCTGACCGATTTTGTCAAACTCGGCTTCGGAACCTCCATGGTCACCCAGGGCGTGAAAGAAAAGATCCGGGTGTACCGCGAAGGTGGGATCAACGTGTATATGGGGGGCACCCTGTTTGAGGCATTTGTGATCCGCGACATGTTCGATGATTACCTGCGGTATATCGATCAGTTCGGGATTGACACGATCGAGATCTCCGACGGTTCCATGGCCATGGAACACGATGTCAAGTGCGGTTACATCAACCAACTGGCGAAAAACTACACGGTGCTGTCCGAGGTCGGCTCCAAAGAGTCGGGCATCATCATTGCGCCGGGCCGTTGGATCGAAATGATGCAGAAAGAGTTACAGGCCGGAGCATTCAAAGTTATCGGGGAGGCCCGCGAGAGTGGCAATGTAGGTATTTACCGGGCTACCGGGAAAGCACATGTGCAGCTCATTCATAAGATCCTCTCCAAAGTGCAGGCCGATAAAATCCTCTGGGAAGCCCCGCTGAAGTCGCAGCAGGTGTGGTTCATCAAGAACTTCGGGGCCAACGTGAACCTGGGCAACATTGCACCGTCAGAGGTGATCCCGCTCGAGACCCTGCGCCTCGGCCTGCGCGGCGACACCTTTTTCAATTTCCTTCCGGCAAAGCTGAAGAAGAAGCAGCCCAAGTGAGTATTTATGGGCTGATCGGGTTTCCGCTGGACCATTCCCGTTCGCCTGAATGGTTTGCCGGGAAATTTGCCGCGGAGGGCAGGCTGAATGATCGCTATCTTCTTTTTCCGCTGGAATCTGCCGAAGGATTTCGCCCGATGCTTTGGCGCGAGAAGGACCTGTCCGGGCTCAATGTAACGATTCCGCACAAGGTCGCGATCCTTCCGTACCTCGACGAACTGGATGAAACGGCTGCAGCGGTCGGGGCGGTGAATACCATCCGTATCCGGAGAGCAGAAGGCGGCATCCATACGAAAGGCTTCAATACCGACGCCCCTGCTTTCCTCGCGACCCTGGAACGCTTTGACCTGGCCGGGCCCGCCCTCATTCTAGGCACCGGCGGGGCTTCACGGGCGGTGGCATGGGCACTCAAGCGCACAGGGATCCCTTACCGCTTTGTCTCCAGGAAAAAGGATGAGGCCGGAGTCCTCACCTACGCCGATCTCGATGCTGAAACTATCGCCGGCTTTCGCATAATCATCAACACGACGCCTCTTGGGATGGGCGCATGGGCCGACCAGTGCCCGTCGCTTCCCTATTCGGCCCTGACCCCACGCCACCTGCTTTATGACCTCGTCTACCACCCGGAAGAAACCCTGTTCCTTCGCCAGGGACGTGCACAGGGCGCTCTGACCCTCAACGGCCGGCCCATGCTTGAAGCACAGGCGGAACTAGCCTACCGGATCTTCACTGCCGGGGAATAGAAGTTTCTAAAGGCGTCGATTAGATTTTTACAATCTTTTCGGCTACTTTTGCCCTCATTCATCTGATGACGGGCAACCCAACCGTATCAACCCTGTCTTACATGTCGAAAACAGCATATTTTATCTACCTGTTCACGCTCTCTCTGATCGTCGGTGCCGTCCTGATCTTCTTGACCCTGCACGGCTATTCCTTCTAACGGCTCGGGCTGGAGGAAAGGGCCTTTCATGCTGCCTACGCTTCGCTGAAGCCCAGCGGCGCGGTCGGGCACGGGTTGGGAATCGCCGGTTCGTTCCTGATGCTGGCCGGGGTGGCCGCCTATATGCTACGCAAGCGGCTCCGTTCGTGGACTCGATTAGGCCTGCTCCGGCACTGGCTTGAATTCCATATATTCCTGTGCACCCTGGGTCCCATCCTGATCCTGTTCCATACCTCATTTAAATTCGGCGGGCTGGTCGCCATCAGTTTCTGGAGCATGGTGGCTGTTTTTCTGAGCGGGATTATCGGGCGGTTCATATACATCCAGATTCCGCGAACGCTGGAAGGACGCGAATTGGGCCTGCAGGAGGTCCGGTCGATGAAAGAGGATCTGGAGTCGAAGATACGGGAACTGGAAAGCCTTGACCCCGGCCAAGATCAGGCGGTCCGCAAAGAGCTCCGGCGGTTACTTCGGCGCGACCGAACCCTTTCCCGACGAGTCAGCCGCCTGGCGACCATGCAAAATCTCTTCCGGTACTGGCATGTGGCGCACCTTCCCTTTGCCATCGTCATGCTGGTCATCATGGTCATCCATGTGGCCGTCACGCTGCTTTTCGGTTACCGGTGGATATTCTGAATCATACAGATGCTGACGGAAAAGATACTGATATACGGTTCGGCCATTCTGCTCTGCCTGGCCGTGATCCTGATTTACCTCTGGAAGCAACGCCGGGATTCCCGCCGGGTAGATGAAAAGATCGCCAAAGCGAAGCAGGATGGTGTTTTCGAGCCGGTTTCGCTGCACCCCGTGATCGATCCGGGGAGCTGCATCGGAACGGGGGCCTGTATCGCCGCTTGTCCCGAAAAGGATATATTGGGTCTCAGGAACGGGAAGGCCACCACCATCAATGCCTCCCACTGCGTCGGCCATGGGGCCTGTTTTCATGCCTGTCCGACGCGTGCGATCACGCTCTGCATCGGCACCGAAAAGCGGGGGGTGGACCTGCCCCACATGAACGCCCGTTTCGAAACCAACCTTCCCGGGGTTTACATTGCCGGTGAACTGGGTGGCATGGGCCTGATCCGCAATGCGGTGGAGCAGGGTCGCCAGGCTGTTGAGAATATGGTCAAAAGCGGGATAGGAAACCACGGTTGCGACTACGACCTGGTGATTGTCGGGGCAGGGCCTGCCGGTATCTCTGCATCGCTGACCGCCCGCCGGCATCATCTCCGGTTTCTTACACTGGAGCAAGATACCCTCGGGGGAACTGTTTTCACGTTTCCCCGATCCAAGGTGGTGATGACCGCAACGATGGAACTCCCCTTGTACGGAAAACTTAAACTTTCGGAAACCAGCAAATCCCAGTTACTGGCTATCTGGCAGGAAGCGCTGGGCAAGAACGGGATCACCGTCAGGGAGAATACCCGCGTGGAGAATATCCTCTCAACCGGCGATGGTTTCCGTGTGGACACCTCGACCGGCGAGCAGGTCAGAGCGTACCGGATCCTGCTGGCCATCGAACGACGCGGAACCCCACGGAAGCTTGGCATTCCCGGGGAGGATCTGGAAAAAGTCGCTTACCGGTTGCTGGAACCTGAGCATATCCATGGCAAAAGGGTGATGGTCGTCGGCGGAGGTGATTCAGCCATCGAATCGGCGTTGCTGCTGGCCGCGAACAATACCGTTACCCTTACGTACCGCGGTGAATCCTTCAGCCGGATCAAGCCTAAAAACGGGGAAAGGATCCGGGAAGCCAACCAGGCCGGCACGGTGGATATTCGCTTCAACACCAACCCGGTCAGGATCGATCAGGATTCGGTTGCCCTCGCCGGAAAAGACGGAGTTGCACACGAAATCCCCAACGACCTCGTTTTTATTTTTGCGGGCGGTGAACTGCCGACCCAGTTCCTGCAAAAGGTCGGCCTGCATGTCACCACAAAGTACGGGGATGCAGTTTTGAAACATGATTGAATAGATGAGGGAATACAGGTTGAAAAATAACAACGGCACAGGGTTGCGAAAAGGGCTGGCATTCCTGCTGATCTTGGTTTGTTTCCCGGCTTTCGGGCAGTTGTCGCCCGGAGATCTTTCGAAGGTGCATTCCCGTCTCGAGGGATTGTCGAACTGCACCAAGTGCCACATCCTTGGCGAAAAGGTATCGAGTCAGAAGTGCCTCGACTGCCATACGGAGATCCGCGACCGTGTGAATGCCGGGAAGGGATACCATGCCTCAGCCGGAGTCAGGGGGAAGGAGTGTGCATCCTGCCACAGCGACCACCACGGGCTCAGCTTTCAGATCATCCGCTTCAACCGCGACCAGTTCAACCATGAACTTACGGGCTACCCGCTGAAGGGAGCCCATGCCGCGAAGAAATGCACCGATTGTCATAAATCGGAACGGGTGCGCGATCCCAAAGCCCGAAAGAAAATGACGACGTTCCTGGGGCTGGGAACCGATTGTTTGTCCTGCCACGCCGATTACCACCAAAAGACACTTTCGACCAATTGTTCCGACTGCCACAACTCCGACTCCTTCAAACCCGCCACGGGGTTCGATCACAACCGCACCGGTTTCCCGCTGGCCGGGAAACACCGTGAGGTGGCATGCTCCTCCTGCCATAAGGTGAGCCTGTTGAATAATCTGAAGTTCCAGGCTTTCCGGGGTGTCAGCCACAACAACTGCACTGATTGTCATGCCGATCCGCACCAGGGAAGGTTTGGTGCCGCGTGTTCTCAATGCCACAGTGAGCTGTCCTTTGCCCAGATCAAAGGGGTGGACAATTTTGATCACAACCGCACTGCGTTTCCTCTTGAAGGCCGGCACCGGGGCGTCGCATGCAACACATGCCACAAGACCCGCATGACCAGCGCGCTGAAGTTTGCGCGGTGCAGCGATTGCCACGACGATTTTCACAAGGGCCAGATGGCCCGGAACGGGAGTTCGCCCGATTGTTCCCAGTGCCATCAGGTGGAAGGTTTTTATACCTTTTCTTTCAGTACCGGACAGCATGAAAACACCGCTTTCCCCCTTCGCGGAGCCCACCTGGCCACCCCCTGCATCTCATGCCACCTGAAGGGAGTCGTCGCACCGGATACACTGTGGCGTTTCCGGAATATCGGATCCACCTGCAGGGATTGTCATCCC
>DAONFN010000036.1:0-13518 GCA_035403625.1 Bacteroidales bacterium | reverse complement strand
CTTTTGCCGCCGTAAATACCGGTACGGTTACGGTTTCGGCCGTAATCACGGTGACGCCGGTCTATTCGAATGGGGGTATCCCTTGCAGCGGAGACCCCATGACATTTACCATTACCGTAACGCCGCAGCTGAAGGCCGGATCGTTAACGGCAAGCCAGACGGTTTGTTACGGGTTGGAGCCGGAATTGCTGACCACGACCGCGTTGAGCGGCGGGGTTCCGCCGTACCTGTACGATTGGGAAATATCAACTAATGGGACTGAATTCACCGCGATCGCCGGCGCATCATCCATGACGTATCAGCCGGGGCCGGTGACTGCTAACCGGTGGTACCGGGTCAGACAATCTTCTTCGAGTGGTTGCGGATCGGTATACACCAATCAGGCAAAGATATCGGTAAGCGCGCTGCCGGTCATTGGCATCGAAGGTCCGGCTGCTGCCTGCATGAACGCTACCAACAACGTTTACAGCACGGCCGGCGGCATGACCAATTATCAATGGGGCGTCGTCGGAGGAATCATTACGGCAGGAGGAACATCCACAAGCACCACCGTCACGGTGACCTGGAATACGCTGGGATCACAGCAGGTGAGTTTGAATTATACCACCCCTGACGGATGTAATGCACTAACCCCTGCCACCAAAACGGTGACTGTACAAAATACGATCATACCAACCATCGATGGTCCCAATCCGGCGTGTACATTGGGGCAATCGGAATACACGACCGAGAGCGGCATGCTCAATTATACCTGGGCTTTGCCGCTGGGAGGCGGTACAATTTTTTCCGGACAGGGAACAAGCCGGATTATCGTAATATGGAGCACGCCGGGAAACCGGAGTGTGAGCGTGATCTATAACGATGCGCTCGGGTGTACAACCCTTACCCCGACGGTGATACAGGTCACGGTCAATACCTCTCCGGCCCCGACCATCAGGGGTACAACGCCGATCTGTCAGGGAAGTGCCGGGGTTGTTTATTTTACAGAGGAGGGGATGACCGGATACACCTGGAGTGTTACAGGGGGAACAATCACGGGAGGAGACAACACCAGTGCGATTTCCGTCACCTGGAATACAGCCGGAACACAGACCGTTACAGTAAACTATACCAATTCGGTAGGATGTCAGGCACCTGCTGCAACCTTTACCCGGGTTACGGTGCAGTCGGCCGCAACGCCGACCATTGCCGGACCCACCACAGCGTGTACCGGGACCACAACCTATTACACTACGCAACCAGGGATGACCCTTTATAATTGGAGTTTAACTTCGGGCGGAACGATCAGTTCGGGGGCCGGAACCTATTCCATCGGGGTCACGTGGGCGTCGACCGGAACCCATACGGTCACCGTAACTTATCTGAACGCTCTGGGTTGTCCGACGCTTACACCCGGCGCCTTCGGAGTAACCATAAACCAATCTCCGCAACCCATGATTTCGGGGGCCGATACCGTGTGCCTTAACGGAACGGTTACTTACACGACGGAACCCGGGATGGCGTTGTACGTCTGGACAGTCGGAGCAGGGGGAATCATTACCTCGGGAGCCGGAACCAGCAGTATCACCGTGAAATGGACACAAGCCGGAGCCAAGGCAGTTACGGTAAATTACACGAATCCGGCCGGAGGATGCCAGGCAGTGAGCGCCACGGTAAAGAATATAACCGTTTATTCGCTGCCGGTTCCGATGATCAGCGGACCAAACTTTGGATGTGCCCTGGGAAGCGGAAATACATTTTCGACAGAACCGGGAATGACAAATTATGTATGGAGTGTTTCGACAGGGGGCACCGTATCGCCAACCACCGGGACGAACACGGTAACGGCAAGCTGGAGCGCCGCGGGATTACAGACAATTTTCGTGGGCTACACCGATTTACACGGATGTAGTTCATCAACGCCATCCTCTTATAACATCACCATAAATGCCCGGCCGGTAAACCCGGTGATCAGTGGTCCGGCCGGTGCGTGTGCAGGATCAGTTGTCGTATACAGCACCATTGCAGGAATGACGACCTACAGCTGGAGTGTCTCTTCCGGAGGAACGATCCTGACCAACCCTTCGAACCATGCCAGCACGATCCAGGTTCAGTGGAATACACCGGGAGAACAGACCGTTGGGGTAAACTATACCAACATCTCCGGATGTGATGCTTTGACCCCGGGAACTTTAACCACGACGGTTTACCAGTTGCCCGTTGTCAATGCAGTGGAGAACCAGATGGTGTGCAACGGATCGCTGACGGCAGCAGTAACATTCAGCGGCACCGGAACATCCTACAGTTGGACCAACAACCAGCCTTCGATCGGTTTACCGGCAAGCGGCACGGGAAACATCGGAACCTTTACGGCAACCAATATGGGAAGTGCAACCCTGACGGCGACTATAAGCGTAACGCCGGTTTCAGTTTTCAGTGGAGTTACGTGTTCAGGATCGACCATGACTTTTACCCTTACTATTAATCCAAGTCCGAATGTATCGGATATCCAAAATCAATCGGCTTGCAATGGTTCTATAACAACACCGACGCCCTTCAACGGTGATGTTACCGGTACTTTGTTCACATGGACCAACAGCAATCAAAGCATCGGAATTCCGGGAAGCGGTACCGGTAATATTGGGACCTTTACAGCGACAAATACCGGGACTTCACCACAGACTGCTACAATTACGGTGACACCTTCAATTTCGCCTGCGCCCGGGCTGATTTGTACCGGATCATCAAAAATCTTTGAATTTACCGTCTATCCAACCCCGATAGTCAATCCGGCGGGCGACCAGACTGTATGTCATGGCGGGACAACCCAGGCCGTTACCTTTACCGGAACCGGCACAACCTATTCATGGACCAACAACAATCCGACGATCGGGCTGGCTGGGAGCGGCAACGGCAATATCCCGTCGTTCACAGCCATCAATACGGGTACCATTGCGGCAACAGCAACCATTACGGTGACGCCGTACATCACACCGGCGACGGGATTGACCTGTACGGGGCAGCCCATCGTATTCAACTACATGGTCTATCCGCAGATATTGGCCGGAGCGGCTACCGCGAGCCAGTCGGTTTGCTACAACACCGCGCCGGTTGCACTAACGGCAACGCCTCCGACGGGCGGAACATCCTTTTACAGTTATCTCTGGCAGCGTTCATCTGACAACATCAGTTTCGAAGATATTTCCGGGGCGACCGGGATGACCTATCAACCCGGTTCCCTGACGGTAACAACCTGGTACCGGCAAAAGCAAATATCATCTGATGGATGCGGAACGGTTTACACCAACGCGGTGAAAATAAGTATCCATCCGTTGCCTGTGCCTGCAATTACCGGAGCAGGGGCGGCGTGTATCAATTCTACGAACAATATCTATTCGACCCAGCAGGGCATGAGTGGTTATAACTGGTCGGTGACCGGAGGTGTGATCGCAGGTCCTGTTAATAACAGTTCTGTCAATATCACCTGGAATACTGCCGGGATACAGACCGTTTCGGTTAGCTATACCGACCTGAATAATTGTGTTGCTGCGGCTCCCGGAACAAAAACCGTTTCGGTACAAAGCACCATTGTGCCTTCGATCACCGGACCAGATCCTGCGTGTACATCGATTCCATACACCTATTTGACCGAAAGCGGAATGCTCAATTACGTATGGACCTTGCCTCTGGGAGGCGGAACTATCGTGTCGGGTCAGGGTTCCAGTCAGATCACGGTGATGTGGAACACGGCCGGAAGCCGGAATGTGGGTGTGATTTACAACGATGCCCTGGGATGCACGGTGACCATACCAACCGTTAAACCGGTTACCGTCAATGCTTCGCCGGCGCCAACTATTACAGGTTTGGTATCGATTTGCCAGGGAAGCGCCGGAGTGGTCTATTTTACCGAATCCGGCATGGCAGGATATACCTGGAGTGTGACGGGCGGAACGATCACCGGCGGCGGCGGTACCAGTGTCATTTCTGTAAACTGGACGACGGCCGGGACACAAAGTGTGACGGTGAATTACAGCAATCTGGCGGGGTGTACGGCTCCCCAGCCTACCCTTCTGCCGGTTACGGTACAACCTGCCGCCACACCGCTAATTTCAGGTCAGACCCCGGTTTGCACGGGAACCACTACCTATTACACTACCGCATCAGGAATGTCAAATTATACCTGGAATCTGGATGCAGGAGGAACTATTGTTTCCGGATCAGGCACCAACACGATTGGCATACGCTGGTCCTCGATCGGTACCTTTAACATATCTGTCGCCTATCTCAACGCCCAGGGTTGTCCGACCCTGGTCCCCGGGATTAAAGCGGTCCAGGTCAACCAGTCACCGCTTCCGGTAATTACCGGAGCAGATACGGTATGCCTGGATGGTACCCTTGTTTTTTCGACGGATCCCGGAATGGCGATGTACACCTGGAGCGTGAGTACCGGTGGTTTGATCACCTCGGGACAGGGAACCAACATGATCTCGGTAAAATGGATTCAATCGGGCCCGGGTACTGTTTCGGTGAATTATGTCAATCCGGCCGGAGGATGTCAGGCGGTGACGCCCACGGTAAAGAATATTACAGTGTATGCCCCGCCGGTACCGGTGATCAGTGGACCGCAGTACAGTTGTACCGGAGGTCCGGGGGCCGATTTTTACACTGCCGCGGGAATGTCCGGGTACACCTGGACCGCCTCTCCGGATGGCGTGATATCAGCAGGATCGGGAACCAACAGCGTAACCGTGCTTTGGAACACTGCCGGGCTACAATCGGTTTATGTAGTCTATACCGATCAACACGGATGCATTGCCAAAACTCCATCACAGTTCAATCTTGCCATCAATGCCCGACCTGCTAATCCGGTCATCGCCGGCCCGCCGGCAGTCTGCATCGGAACACAGGCAACATACAGCACCCAGCAGGGAATGACCCTCTATCAGTGGACCGTTTCAAACGGAGGCACCATCATTACAGCTCCCTCTGACCATTCCAGTACCATCGACGTATTGTGGCACACCTCCGGACCACAGTCCGTAATGGTAACGTACCAGAACACGGCCGGATGTTTCGCCTCACTCCCGGGGACCTTTTCGGTGACCGTGAATCCGTTACCTGTCCCTGTCCTTACCGGACCTGCATCGACCTGTAGCGGGTCGACGGGCAATACTTTCACCACGCTTGCCGGACAAACCGGATACAATTGGACAGTATCGCCCGATGGCACCATAACTGCAGGAGGTACGCCTGTAAATGATTTTGTTACAGTAACCTGGAATTCGACGGGCATAAAACAAGTTGGAGTTAATTATACGACCCCTGAGGGATGCACTGCTGCAAAAGCTACTACCTACACCGTGACCGTCAACGCATTACCTGTTCCGGTTATTACCGGCGCTTCGACAGGATGTCAGAATACGACAGGAAATGTTTATTTTACCGAACCGGGAATGACCTCTTATTTCTGGACTGTGACTTCTGAAGGAGTTATAACCTCGGGCCAGGGAACCCGAACAGTTACCATTACATGGTTAAATTCAGGGAGCCCGATTATCACGGTAAATTATCTGAACAGCAACGGTTGTCAGGCATCGGTTGCGACACCACTTATGGTGGCAGTACACCCGGCGCCCACACCGTCGATCACAAGTTTTTCTGATCCAACCGATCTGGTATGTCAGAATACCGGCGGGCATATATATTTTACGGAACCCGGCATGTCATCGTATGCCTGGACGGTTTCGGGTCCTGCCGGAACACAAATCCTTTCCGGCGGCTCACAGTCAACCTGTAATCTTTACTGGGGAGGTCCCGGGCCAACCACAGGAACCATCCGGGTTAGCGTGACAAACGGTTACGGTTGCAGCGCCGACAGCCCCTTGAAAACGGTCAACATAACCCAGCCCGTTGTGGTCGGGGCATCGATCGTGGTATCCCAAAATCCGGTGTTGACCGGAAGTGCTGTAACATTTACCGCGTCTACGGTGAACGGGGGCACCAATCCTGTTTACCAATGGCGGGTGAATGGAATCATTGCCGGAACCAACAGTCCGACCTTCACCTATGTCCCTTCGGAAGGGGATTCGGTTATTTGCACGGTTACTTCAAACCATTTTTGCGTGATCAATCCTCAGGTAACTTCGAATACGATTGTCATGGGGATCCTTTACGGGGTGTCCTGTCCGGGTATTCCTACCGTGACCTATATGGGTAAGACCTATCATACGGTACAAATCGGGACCCAATGCTGGTTCAAAGAGAATCTGGATGCCGGAACCCGCATCAACGGAAATCAGGAACAATCGCAAAATGGTATACTTGAAAAATACTGTTATCAGGATCTGGAATCAAACTGTTCCGTTTACGGTGGATTGTACCAATGGAACGAAATGATGCAATATCTTATCATTCCCGGGATTCAGGGGATATGTCCTCAGGGATGGCATATCCCTGCCGACGACGAATGGTCGGTACTGACTACCTATCTGAGCGGAGAAAGTGTTGCCGGCGGGAAAATGAAAGAGGTCGGCACATCGCATTGGTTATCGCCCAATACCGGGGCCGTCAATACCAGCGGATTCACCGGCTTAGGCGGTGGATTGCGTTTCGCCGACGGAATGTTCGGATCCCTGAAAGAATTCGGATATAACTACTCATCAACCCAGAATAGTTCAACCAACGCCTGGACCCGTTACCTGACCAGCAGTTTGAACGCTGTGGGACGGAATCCAAACAATAAATCATTGGGATTATCGGTAAGATGTCTGAAAGATACCTGTTCCGCCTATCCGTCGGTCAGCGTCACTGTAATTCCATCGGTAAATCCGGTCTGTGCGGGAACTTCCGTTACCTTTACGGCTTATCCTGTCAATGGCGGCCAGAATCCGGTGTATCAATGGAAAGTCAACGGCGTGAACGCAGGAAGTAACAATCCTGTTTTCAGTTACGTTCCGGCGGTAAACGATGTGGTGACCTGTGTGCTTACTTCGAGCCTGCCTTCTCCCTGTCTCTCCGGAAATCCTGCAACATCAGGCCCCGTTGCTATGGTGGTATATCCATTGCCGGTACCGCTTCTGACCGGTCCGGTTAACGTTTGTCCCGGTGTCGGAGGAATGATTTATAACACCGATCCCGGTATGACGGGATATACCTGGACTGTTTCAGCCGGCGGGACGATCACCAGTGGCCAACATACAGGTTCCATTAATGTTACCTGGAATAACGCGGGAGTTCAGACGGTGACCGTTTCGTACATCGATCAGCATGGGTGTGTGCCAGCCACTCCTTCGGTTAAAACTGTATATGTTAATCAACCGGTGGTTCCGACCATTTCGGGACCCTGGCAGGTGTGCCTGAACCAGACCGTGGCCTATTCGACCGAAACAAGCATGTCGCTTTACAACTGGAGTGTCGGAAGCGGTGGCATCATTACCTCCGGGATCGGTACTGCCGTGATCCTGGTCCGGTGGACGCAATCCGGGTTCAGAACCGTGACGGTGAATTACGCCAATCCGCAAACCGGTTGCCAGGCGCTTACGCCCGTAGTCTTTCCGGTTACCGTGAATCCATTACCGGCGCCCGTAATCACAGGACCATCAACGGTTTGTGAAGGTTCGACCGGAGTTGTTTACTTCACCGATCCCGGTATGTCAAACTATGCCTGGGTCGTTTCTTCCGGAGGAATAATCACAGCAGGTAATGGAACCCGTACTATTACCGTATCGTGGATCACCCCGGGAACACAAACCCTTACCGTGAATTACACCAATACACTGGGTTGCCAGACCTCCAGCCAAACCGTGAAAAATGTATGGGTATCACCTTACCCGGTGCCTTCCATCCAGGGTCCGTCGCAGCCTTGTACGGCAGGCGTTTTCAATTACACTACCGAAACCGGTATGAGTCAGTACAATTGGTCGGTCTCCCCGGGTGGAACCATCCTTTCAGGCGAACATAGCTATTCGGTTTTTGTACAGTGGAATACCACCGGACCCCAGTCAATGGAAGTGAACTACATAGATGCTCAGGGATGTTCCAATCCGGTTCCCACGATCAAGCAGATATCGGTGCTTTCTCCTCCGGTACCTTCCATAACGGGAAATTCATTGCCATGCGCTTCTTCGGTAGAAGTCTATGTTACGGAACCCGGGATGACCAATTATCAGTGGACTGTTTTACCCGGGGGTGTCATCACAGGCGGACAGGGCACTTATGCTGTCACTGTTGTATGGCAAACTCCCGGTTTCTCAGGGATGACCGTCAATTATACAACGCCGGGAGGTTGTCGCGCAGAATTTCCGACTGCCAAGACGATCACGGTTCTCCCGACGCCTGTTCCCGTAATCTCAGGGCTTTCAGAAACCACGGTTGGTACCACCACCACCTATACAACGGATGCCGGAATGATCGGTTATCAATGGTCCGTCTCTGCAGGTGGCACCATCGTGGGAGGCGCAGGAACCTATTCGATCCAGGTGAGCTGGAATACTACCGGCAACCAGACTGTCAATCTTGATGTCATCAATGCTTCGGGGTGTCATTCTGTTTCACCTACGGTGTTTCCGGTCAAGGTATTACCACCCTCCCTTGTGATGGTTCAGAATATCACGATCGGCGCCGGGCAAAGCGCGTGTTACGATGCCGTCCAAACCATTGTGGTCGCCGGCAGCGGTACCCATTTTATTGTTCAGTCCGGTGGATCTGCTACTTTCATTGCCGGCCAGAACATTCTGATGTTACCGGGTACAAGCGTACAACCCGGTGGATACCTGCATGGATACATTACGACAAATGGCATGTATTGTGGAATGAACATGCCATCAATTGTTACCGTTCCGACTTCAATCGAGACGCCGGTAACTGAAATCCCGGTGAGCGGATTTAAAGTTTATCCAAATCCTAACACTGGTATTTTCAATGTTGAATGTCCCGGAGAGCGCGTAAACATTGATTCACGGATTGATATTTATTCCATGAAGGGCGAGCGGATCTTCACAGGTGAACTTCGGGAAGGCGGTACCCATAAAGTATCGATAGAGGGTCGCCCGACCGGGATCTATATTCTCAGGATCATAAGCGGGGACCAGGTACAGACATTCAGGATTGTGAAGCAATGAGATCAGATCCTGAAATTCAGCAATTAACAGGATCATGTTAGAAAAAACTTCAGGGTCCGGGATTATTTAAGCCTTTTCTGACAGTTATTTGCATCCTGAATTCCGGATTTCAATAATCACGGAAGGATTAATTATTTCCGGGAACCCGGTCAGGTGGGAGGATCATACAATCTGGGCCGGCAGGAATAATATTGATGAATGACCAACTGGCAGGGAAAATTGTGTTAATTTAGCTTCAGGAAACAGGAATTGACCTAAAAATATCAAACCATTTACCGATGAAAACATATACGGGTAAAATGAATGCATATAACCTGGTAATGATTATTGCATTCTGGGTTTTAGGAGTAGGATTATCGCAGCGGGTTGCTGCACAGGTCATCATCAGCGGGCCTGAAAGTGTTTGTGTCGACGCGGGTGTCAATGTTTATACCGCTGTTGGCGGAACTTTTCCCTATTCCTGGACCATCACCTCGACCGGGGCCACTCCGGTGACGGTCATAGGGAATACTCCCGTAATAACGGTTGACTGGGGATCATTACCCGGTACCGGAACAATAAATGTCGTTACCGGTTCCGGTCCTGCTTCAAAAACTGTCCTGATAGGTGTAGCCACACCGGCAATCTTAGGGGTCTTCCAGGTTTGTACCGGGTCAAGTTATCCCTATTCTGTAGCATATCCTGTTGCGGGTGAAGATTACGATTGGGTGGTGGCCGGAGGGTCGCCCCCGGTTTGGTCTGGGACTATGGGAATCGTTACCTGGCCAACGACACCGGGAACCTATACGATTGCACTTCAGGCCTCAAGGCCCGGGGAAGGATCCACGGTTTGTTATTCAGATCCTGTTTTTCAAAATGTTTCGGTTTTGGCGCCTCCGGCCAACGGAAGCGCCATCACCGGAGGTACGGATCAGTTATGTGCAGGCGCCTCCACTGTTCTGAACGCACCGGCACCTCCGTCAGGAATTACCTATTACAATTTTGTATGGACGGTGACGGGGTCTGCACCCAATGTCATCTCTTTTACCGGTCAGGGAACCTCTTCCATAACACTGCTGGGAGGTACAGTTGCAGGTACAGCTTCCGTTACCGTAAGTTATTCAAATGTTCAGGATGGATCATGCACCGCGACCAGCGCCATCCGGAACATCACAGTAATCGCTTCACCCACACCATCTATCAGTGGATCGTTGCTGATCTGTCCCGGAATAACCACACCCTATTCTGTCACCGGCTCGACCGGCTCAACCTTCTCCTGGTCATTGCTACCGGTCTCCGGATCCTGGTATGGAGCGTTCACCGGCGGATCCACCGGCTCGCCCGTGAATGTGGTGTGGACCAACAACACTTCGGTGGATCAGACGGCCACGCTGACCGTCACAGAATCTGCCATATCCGGTTGTTCGGGTTCGACCGGCGTCATCGTGACCCTGAAACCCACGCCAACGGCAAACCTTGTAACCGATCAGATTTTTTGCAGCGGAGTAATCGCCCCCGCAACCCCACTGACCAGTCCGGTGACGGGTACCACCTTCTCATGGACGAACAGCAATACGGCGATCGGACTTGCTGCTTCGGGAACCGGATCTTCCATCCCTTCGTTCACTGCAGCTAACAGTTCAGCAGTTCCGATCTCTGCCGTAATTTCCATCACCCCCTCGGCCAATGGTTGCACCGGTCCGGTTTCGACCTATAACATCACCATCTATCCGCAGTTTGTCGCCGGAACCGCAGTATCGAACCAATCTGTCTGTTATAATCAGGTACCTCTGCCGCTTACAGCAACGATACCTGCCGGAGGATTGACACCGTACTCGTTCCAGTGGGAACAATCGACCGACAACCTGAATTTCTTTCCGATCGCGGGGGCTACCAACATGACCTATCAACCCGGATCGATGAGTGTTTCAACCTGGTTTCGTCAGGCCCAGACCAGTTCGGGATCCTGCGGAACCCTCAATACCAATGCGGTTAAGATCACCGTCAACTCCTTACCCGTACCCACCATTTCAGGCGCTGCAACGGCATGCGTCAGTACTTCAGGTAATGTTTATACCACCGAAGCCGGGATGAACGGGTACACCTGGTCGGTAAGCGGAGGGACTATCGACGGTTCGGCCACAGGAAACTCCATCTCCGTTACCTGGACCTCGACAGGCAATCAATTTATTACCGTCAATTATACCAATACGTATGGTTGTACCGCATCGACCCCTGCCTCAAAAGCCGTTACGGTGCAGTCGACGGTCATCCCCACCATCATCGGTCCCGATCCATCCTGTACCGGATATACCGCAGTTTACAGTACCGAAACCGGAATGTCGGGGTACGTTTGGACCGTTTCATCCGGAGGTACCCTGATCGGATCTGCCAATACCAATGCTGTGACTGTCAGGTGGAATTCCACGGGAAGCCAATATGTCACCGTAAGGTATAGCGATCCGGGCGGTTGCAGCACCACGACGCCAACACAGAAAAATGTACAGGTTTACGCGGCTCCTTCACCAACCATCACCGGAACTACCTCCATCTGTCCTTCAAGTTCCGGTGTTATCTATTTTACAGAACAGGGGATGACGGATTATGTTTGGACCATCACCTCCGGAGGAATTATTACCGCCGGGCAGGGGAGCCATTTTATCAGCGTGGATTGGATCAGTTCGGGTACACAGACCATCACCGTGAATTACAAAAATGGTTCCGGGTGTAATGCAGCTTCACCTACATCCAAGACCATCACCGTATATCCAGCACCACAACCGGTAATCACCGGATCTTCCGTCGCCTGTACCGGTAATACGGTTTATTACAGTACCGAAACGGGAATGACCAATTATATCTGGTCGGTATCAACCGGTGGAACCATTGTCTCCGGATCAGGAAGCAATTCCATTTCAGTGATCTGGAACACTTCCGGCGCCAAGACCGTCAGCGTGAGTTATCTGAATACCTTCGGTTGTCCTACTCTGATCCCTTCCGTGAAAAACGTCACCGTGAATACGACGCCCCTGGCTACCATTACCGGAAGCGATACCATTTGCCTGGATGGCACCCTGATTTTTTCGACAGAATCGGGAATGGCCTTGTATCAATGGACTGTCACCGGCGGCGTCATCACCTCGGGACAGGGAACCAGCAGTATTTCGGTAAAATGGACCCAGGCAGGCAACGGCAAGGTGACAGTAAGTTATACTACCACCTATGTTTGTCCTTCCTACGCCGATAAGATCATCAGGGTGCTTGCACCGCCTGTCCCAGTCATATCAGGTCCTTCCTTTGCCTGTTCAGGCGGGCAGGGGAGTGTGTTTTCGACGGCTCCGGGAATGACCGGTTACAATTGGTCAGTATCTTCCGGAGGGACGATATCAACAGGCCTTGGAACATCGACCATTACCGTCGACTGGACGGCGACCGGGTTGCAATATGTGCGGGTCAGTTACACGGATCAATATGGATGTACCTCATCAACACCCAGCCAGTATAATATTTCGGTCAATGAAAGACCGGCAAATCCTGTGATCACAGGAACGACACCCAGTTGCGTCGGCTCTGTGGACAACACTTACAGTACTCAGGCCGGGATGGGTACTTACAGCTGGACTGTCTCTTCCGGCGGTGTGATCCTGACAAATCCTTCAATCCATGAAAGCACAATAACAGTTCAATGGAATACCCTTGGTGCGCAATCGGTAGGGGTAAATTATACCAGTATCGCCGGTTGTCAGGCCCTGACGCCGGCAGTATTTCCGGTGACCGTCACAACCCGGCCTGTGCCGACATTGAGCGGCCCCGACTCGGTTTGTCAGAATGCGGCCGGCAATGTTTATATGACCGAAAGCGGGAAAAGCAATTATACCTGGATCGTTTCACCGGGAGGAACCATCACTTCCGGAGGTACCACCTCCAGCAATTCCGTCACAGTTACCTGGACCGGCCCGGGAACAAAGCAGGTATCCGTCAATTACGCCAATGAATCGGGATGTTTGGCCGCCGCCCCGGCAGTGGTAACCGTCACGGTTCATCCGCTCCCGATACCTGTCATCTCTGGCCCTGCATCCCCTTGCCAGGGCATACCTGGTTACAGCTATGCTACGGAATCGGGTATGACCGGATATTTGTGGTCCGTTTCCCCGGGCGGAACCATCGATTCGGGTCAGGGAACCGAATCGATCTCGGTGACCTGGGTAACGGCCGGAACTAAGACAATCTCTGTGATCTATACCAATCAGAAAGGATGCCAACCGGCAATCCCTGCCACCAGGGCCGTAAATGTACTCGCGGCGCCTGTTCCCGTGATCCTGGGCCCTGCAGCAGTGTGCAATGGTAGCCAGACAGTATATCAAACCTCAACGGGAATGAGCGGATATCAATGGAGTGTAACAGCCGGTGGAACCATCATTTCCGGTTCAAACACTGCTGC
>DAONFN010000035.1:10644-13529 GCA_035403625.1 Bacteroidales bacterium | reverse complement strand
CCGGAAATATGCACCCAAGGCTGTGGTGGAGATGGCACACAAGATGGGAATCACCAGTTACATACCGGCAGTCTATTCGATCGCTCTCGGCTCGTGCGACATCAGCCTGTACGAGATGGTCGGCGCAATGAGCACGTATGCAAACAAGGGTGTATTCATCGAACCGCAATTCCTGACCCGCATAGAGGATAAAAACGGGAATGTTCTCCAGACTTTTTCCACAAAATCGCAGGAGGTCATCAGTGAAGAAACCGCTTACCTGATGATCCGGCTGATGCAGGGAGTGGTGGATGGTGGCACGGGCGTGAGGCTGCGATACAAGTACGGGCTCGACAATCCCATTGCCGGCAAGACCGGAACTACTCAAAACCAGAGCGATGGATGGTTCATGGGGATAACGCCCGACCTGGTGGCCGGGGTTTGGGTCGGATGCGAGGACCGCGCGGCGCATTTCCGCAGTATCACCCTCGGGCAGGGGGCCAACATGGCCTTGCCGATATGGGGCTTATTCATGCAACGGGTTTATGCTGATGCAGGACTGCATTTTTCCAAACGGGATTTCGATCCCCCCTCCAAACCCATATCCGTGGATCTCAACTGCGATGACAACAATGCTTCACAGCCGGCCGCAGGCAAAAAAAAGAAGCAGGTTATTGATACCGATGAATTCTGATTTTCAACCTGATTTCGAAGTAAAACTGGGGTTTGATACCATCCGCCGGATCCTGGACGGACATTGTCTTTCGTCATTGGGCCGTGCCAGGGTGGCGCAGATCGCTTTTTCGTGCGATGGCAAACAGGTCCGCACAGCCCTCCGGCAAACCGCCGAAATGAAGGATATCCTGCAGTTTGCCGAGCGTTTTCCCTCGCAGGATTACTACGATCTTGTCCCGGAACTGGTCCGGATCCGGATCCCGGGTACCTTCATGGAACCCGAAGCCCTGGCGGAATTCCGTCTCTCCCTCGTTACCCTCGACGGTCTCCTCGGTTTTCTTGAAGCGGGCAAAGAAAAATACCCCGCCTTGTTTGCCCTGGCCCGGGGGGAGGATCTCCAAGAGGGAGCTGTTCCTCCCATAGAGATGCTCCCCGTAATCCGGTCGGTGATAACCGGCATCGGGCGCATCCTCGACGACCGTTCCGAAGTGAGGGACTCGGCCTCTTCCGAACTATCCCGGATCAGAAAGGAAAAGGCGAGACTGCAATCGACGATCGAAGGACGGATCATGCAGTGTTTCCGGAATGCGCGGCAACAAGGCTGGACCCCTGAAGATGCCGAAGTGACCATCCGTAACGGGCGCATGGTCATCCCCATGGTAAGCACACACAAACGGCGGGTGCCCGGTTTTATCCATGATGAATCGTCGACGGGGCACACGGTTTATGTGGAGCCGGCTGAGATCTTCGAGATCAACAACGATATCCGGCAACTGGAATACGAAGAGCGGCGTGAGATCGTAAAGATATTGACGGAGTTTGCCTCCTTTGTCCGCCCGCACTGCGAGGGACTGATCCAGGTCTACCAATTCCTGGGCAAGGTTGATGTGACCCGTGCCAAGGCACGTTTTGCCATCGAAGTCGAAGCAAACCTGCCGGTCCATCTGCCACAGGATGAATCCGGTCAGCCTGCTTTCACCTGGCGCCGCGCCATGCATCCGTTGCTGTTCCTTTCTCACCGGCGACAGAGAAAAAATGTGGTCCCGCTCGATATTGCGCTCTCGCCTGACCAGCGGATCCTGATCATCTCCGGTCCCAATGCCGGGGGAAAATCGGTCTGCCTGAAAACGGTCGGACTGGTTCAGTATATGTTACAATGCGGGCTGCTCCCGACGGCTGCGGAAGATTCCGAATTCTGCCTGTTCAACCGGATCCTGGTTGATATCGGCGACGAGCAGTCGATTGACAACGACCTGAGCACCTATTCTTCCAAGCTCCTGAATCTGAAACTATTCCTGGAGAACCTGGACGATCGTTCCCTGTTTCTGATTGATGAAATGGGGACCGGCACGGATCCATCGCTGGGCGGAGCCATTGCAGAAGCCACCCTCGAGGCGCTGAACGCAAAATCAGCTATGGGGATTGTTACGACGCATTATTCCAATCTCAAACTTCTGGCAGCCCGGGAGAAGGGCATTATAAACGGGGCCATGCTGTATGATATAAAGCGGATGAAGCCCTTGTTCCAACTGAAGGCAGGAAAGCCCGGAAGTTCTTTTGCCTTCGAGATCGCGACGGAAATCGGGTTCCCCGCTGCAGTGCTGGAAGCGGCAAAGGGTAAGACGGGGAAAAGCCAGCTCGATTTTGACCGTGAGTTGCAGAACCTTGAGGTGGAAAAGCAGGAGCTCACGCGAAAAAGCACGGAAGTGCAGGTGGCTGACGAATTCCTGGCCGAGCTTATCAGCCGCTATGAGAAGCTGACGTCCGACCTGGAAGCGAAGAAATCAGAGATCCTCAATAAGGCACGGGCAGAGGCCCGGAACCTGCTCGATCATTCGAACCGGCTGATTGAAGGAACCATCCGTGAGATCCGGGAATCCCAGGCAGAGAAGGAGAGGACCCGGGTGGCCCGGGAGAAGGTGGCGGAGGCCAAACAACAGCTAGCGCAGGTTCCTGTGGCCGGGAAAGCGGAGGAGGGGACAGGGAAGAAAACGGTGGAAGAAAAGCAGGAGGGTGCTGTGGTGATTCCGGGCCCTGTGGGAAGTCAGGCAAAGCCGCACCGGTTCCAGCGTTATTTCGACGAAATCCATGCCAAGACGACTTCTTTCACCCTAACACTGGATCTTCGGGGGAAACGGGTGGATGAGGCTCATTCCCTGATTCAACGTTACATCGACGACGCTATCCTCTGTTCCATTCCGGAGGTCCAGATCTTGCATGGCAAAGGGAAT
>DAONFN010000035.1:0-10634 GCA_035403625.1 Bacteroidales bacterium | reverse complement strand
TGCTTCGGCAAATTACCCGTGACTATCTCCGGACCCAAAAGGAGGTGAAGGAATACCGGGATGCACCGATAGAATTGGGAGGTGCCGGCATAACTATCGTTCGTTTTCGTTAGGGGAGAAACCGTAGAAAATATTGGTACAGATAATGTTAAAATTATATTTATCTTTGCGCATTCATATTCACCAAAAAACGCATCATGAAAGCAATCAAATTCAGTGAGTCCGAACTTGAGTTCCTGCAGAACCATTATGAGCTTGAACTGAGCGACGCTGAAAATTATGTGGCCGAGATCAAGAACATCCTGAAGAAACTGGGAAAAATTGAAAAAGAGATTGCCAAGGAAGTTCCGGTCAAGAAAACGGGAAAGAAACGTGGTCGTCCCAAGAGGGAAAAACCGGCTGTTGAAGCTCCTGTTCCGGCGGTAAAGGCTGAAAAAGCTCCGGTTGCAAAGAAGGAGACGAAGAAGGCCCCGGCCCGGAAAGCCGCCAAGAAAGTTGTGAAGAAAGCTGCCCCCGTGAAGGCTGCCAAAGCCCCCGCAGCGAAGAAAGAAGCGAAACCGGTGGTAAAGAAAGAAGCGAAGCCGGCCGCTAAAAAGGAGGCAAAACCAGCCGCAAAGAAGGCTCCCAAGGCAACCCCTGTGAAAAAAGCCAAACCGGCCGTCCGTAAGGCCGTTGCCAAGCCGGCTGCTGAACCTGTTCAGGCGGAAGCCCCTAAAACTGAATAGTATCCTCCTGTGCGCAGGAAGGCATGATACACGGGCAGGATGATCTTCCGGTAGTATTTCGGAGATCGTCCTGCTCATTTATAAATACACGTTTGCGAATTTGCCGGAAAAGTTGTAAATTTGCACCCCAATTTGAAAAAGAATCAGTCACATGGCGAATCACAGAAGCTCAGAAAAACGTATCCGCAGCAACAAAACAAAGCGCACCCTCAACCGTTACCAGGGGCGAACGGTCCGCAATGCCGTTAAAAAAGTGCGCGAATCGGAAAACCCGGAAACCCCCACTCAGGATCTGTCCAAGGTAATCTCACAGGTAGATAAACTGGCCAAGAAAAACGTGATCCACAAGAATAAGGCTGCCAACCTGAAGAGCAAGCTGATGCGTAAGGCCAATGTCAAAGCGGCCGCACCCGCCCAGTAAAGAATTTATCTTTTCCTGCGCCACCTGAGCCCTTTCAGCGACGCCAGTCGTTGGATGTAGGTTGTCAGGTGGCGTTCTTTTTTCCGGGGATAAATATCGTCAATGTAAATCATGATCCCCGTTTCTTCCACCTCCCCGAACTGATGGTTGATCGCCGTACCAAAGGTCCGCATGGTCGGTGATAAATTCATGTAGGCGTTCACCAGCGGCGGGACGTTTTCGCCCCGGGTCCGGACTTCGTGGACCAGGATCTTGTAATTCTCTTCGTACGTATCAGCGGAAAACACGCTTGCCATCTCGATATCGGTGGTTTCACAAACAACCGGTTCGATGGCGCGCATCAGGCTTTCTTTGTCGGGAAAGTAGCGGCGCAGGAAGTAGAGGACGAGGTCGCGCGCGGCCCGGTTATAATCGGGGTACATGGTCATCTTGCCGAAGAAAAATCGCACATCGGGATTTTCGATGATCATCGCACCCAGTCCGTCCCACAGGTTGTCAAGTGCATACATCCCTTTCCTGAAGTTTACCAGGGGTTGGTAGTTGGGTTGTACGAACGATCTTCCCAATTCGATGCTGTGGGGCAGATAATCGCGGATGAACCGGGGAGAGAAGGAGAAAAGTTCGGCAGTGGCGCTGTGCACGCATCCCTCTTTTCCGCAGGGGATGTCGCTACCATGAAGGAATCGGTACCCGCCCACAATTTCGCTTTCCACGGGATCCCAGACGATGAGCTGCTGGAAGGGGACTTCCATGGTGTCAAACTCGTCGATATCGAGGCTTTTTCCCGTGCCGCCACCGGCATCGCGGAAGGTGATCTCCCTGAGACGACCCACTTCCCGCATCAGATTCGGGGAATCATGCGCCGTAAAAGCGAAGATCTTCTTATGTCCGTTATTCGTGTTGCGGAGAAAGGTACAATCGCTCAGTTCCGCTTCCAGCAGCTTGACGTCGACGGGAGGGATGATGGTTTCCATGGTGCCTGGCCTGGTTGTTTACCCATGCAAATATAGGACAAGATAACGGCGCCGGCGCAAAGAAACGGCGCCGGGACGATAATTTCGTACATTTGTTGCATGACCCCGGAAGGAATCCAGGAAATACCTGAAAAACTGATCGACATCAGGATGGTGATCGCATCCAAGAATCCCGTGCTGGCGCGCCTTATTCCGGGTTTTGTCGTATCCTGGCTGAAGCGACTCCTCCATGTTGACATGGTCAATGCATATGTGTATCGTCACCGGGACCTTAAAGGGTTGCCTTTCGTGGAGGCGATCCTGCGCGAATTCGGGGTGAAGGTGAAAGTGAACGACCGGCGCACCGGGGTGAACCGGCCGGATGCCCTGATCCCCCGGGAGGGGCGATTCCTGATCGTTGCCAACCATCCGCTCGGAGGAATCGACGGGATGGCCCTGATGCAGGAATTGGGCCGTTTCAGACCCGATATCGTGTTTCCGGTCAACGATTTCCTTTTATTTCTGCCGGGTTTGAAACCGCTTTTCATCCCGATCAACAAGCACGGCCGGAATACGGAAAACGCGGAGATCATCAATGAGACGTTTGCTTCCGACAAGACAATCCTCTATTTCCCGGCCGGACTGGTATCGAGGAAATTTCGCATGGATGGACAAACGGTTATCCACGACCTTGAATGGAAAACTACCTTTATTAAAAAGGCGAAACGGTATCACCGCGACATTATTCCGGTCCATGTCGACGGGAGAAACTCGGAGAAGTTCTACAACCTGGCCATTCGCAGAAAACGACTTGGAATCAAAGCCAACATCGAGATGCTCTACCTGGTCGACGAGATGGTGAAACAACTGGGTCAAACCATCACGCTGACGGTCGGCGATCCGATTCCCTGGGAGACCTTCGACCGGTCGAAAAAGGATACCGAGTGGGCTGCCTGGATGCGTGACCATGTTTACCAGCTAGGAAGGCCATAACTGAATTGTATGGAGATCGATCGGATTGAATTCATCTGCAGCAGCCCCTCTCTGGCCTCCTGTCCGGAGGCCGGGATGCCCGAATTCGCTTTTATCGGGCGGTCGAATGTCGGGAAATCCTCCCTGATCAATATGCTGGCCGGGAGCCGTGGACTGGCAAAGGTTTCCGGAACGCCCGGCAAAACGAGGCTGCTGAATTTTTTCAGGGTCCAGTCAGCCCCCTTTCAACCGTGGTTTCTGGTCGATTTGCCCGGTTACGGGTATGCAAAGACTTCGCAGGTGATGCGCCGTGACTTCGAAAAGCTGATCCGGGGTTACCTATCAAAGCGGGACTCGCTGGCCATGACATTCGTGTTGATCGATTCGCGGTTGGAACCGCAGGCGATCGATCTGGAATTCATGAACTGGATGGGGGATCAGGGAGCCGGGTTTGTCATTCTTTTCACAAAGACCGATAAAATGTCGAATACCCGATTGGCGACGAATATAGAATCATACCGGAACGTGCTGAAAAAAGAGTGGAGTGAACTGCCTGCCATCATCCCGGTCTCGTCGCATACGCGCACCGGAAGGCAGGAATTGCTGGATACGATCGGAAAGGCACTCGAAGAGATCGGCCACCGGGCCTGACCTGGAGCAATTACTTCAATTCCACGAGAAGAAAGTTCTTGGGAACCACCTCACCCTGTTTTACGTTGACTTTTTTTACTGTGCCGTTTTTAGAGGCGGTCAGCAGGTTGTCCATTTTCATTGCCTGCAGGGTCAGTAGTTTTTCCCCTTTCTTCACTTTCTGACCTTCCTTGACAAACACTTTGATAATGGTTCCCGGGATGAAAGCCGTCACTTTGCGGTTGTCGGGCGGCTGGTAGGGGGTCCGTCTGGCGAATTTCTTTGTCAGGGTGGTCCGGTAGGTGATTTCCTCGAACCTGAAGTCGGTGAATTCTATGTTTTCGTCCATGTTTCTTTATTTCGCAACATCACCTTGCGCTGCAACACATTTTCTTTGCGCGCAGTTTCGCCGGCCCGGTACTTTGTTTCTCAGAACGGGGGCACGCCGTGTTTTTTCTTCAGGGTCACTTCGCGTTTGCCCTGGGCAAGTGTAAGAGAGTGGGTGAGGTAATTGCGGGTCTCATTCGGTTCGATGACCGCGTCGACATATCCGTATGCGGCCGCTACGTAAGGATTGGCGAATTTCTGCCGGTACTCCTCGATAAGCCGTTTCCGGGTCTCTTCCGGGTTATCGCTGGCCTTGATTTCGTTGCGGAAGATGATGTTGGCAGCACCTTCGGGGCCCATAACGGCGATTTCGGCCGTAGGCCATGCAAAGACGAAGTCGGCGCGCAGGTGGTTCGAGCACATGGCGATGTATCCTCCGCCGTAGGCTTTGCGCAGGATCACTGTGATCTTGGGCACAGTGGCTTCGCTGTAGGCGTAAAGGACCTTAGCCCCGTGCCGGATCACACCGGCGTGTTCCTGATCGACGCCGGGAAGGTAGCCCGGGAGGTCGACCAGCGTGACCAGCGGAATATTAAAGGCATCGCAGAAGCGGATAAATCTGGCGGCTTTGTCGCTCGAGTCGCAATCGAGCACCCCGGCCAGCACCATCGGCTGGTTGGCAACATACCCGACGGTCTGACCATCGAGACGTCCGAACCCGACCACGATATTGGCGGCCCAGAGTTCCTGTACTTCAAAGAAGTCGCTGTCGTCGGCAATGGCGCGGATCACATCGCGCACATCGTACGGCTGCATGGGGTTGGTGGGGAAAATGCTGTCGAGCTTGTATTGCCGCGATTTCGGGGCTTTCTTGGGGAAGACTTCCGCTTTCTTTTCGTTGTTCCAGGGAATATAGCTGACCAACCGTTTGATCTGTTCGAAGCAAACGGCCTCACTTTCGGCGAAGAAATGGGCGTTACCGGTGATCTCGGCATGGACGCGGGCGCCCCCGAGGTCTTCCATCGAGATCTCCTCACCCAGCACCGTCTTGATCACTTCAGGACCGGTGATGAACATTTTAGAGATTTTATCAACCACGAACACGAAATCGGTCAGGGCCGGGCTGTATACGGCACCTCCCGCGCACGGTCCAAGGATGACGGAGATTTGCGGGATCACCCCGGAGGCCTGGGTATTGCGGTAGAAGATCTCGCCATAACCGGCCAGGGAGTTCACCCCTTCCTGGATACGTGCCCCGCCACTGTCGTTGATCCCGATGAGGGGCACCTTCATCTTCATGGCATGATCCATGATTTTGGTAATCTTCTTGGCGTGCATAAGCCCCAGCGATCCGCCGGCGACGGTGAAGTCCTGGGCAAAGACACATACGGGCCAGCCGTTGATCGATCCGGTGCCGGTGATCACACCGTCGCCCGGAAGGTACTTCTTATCCATGTCGAAATCCTGCCCGGCATGTTTAACAAAAAGGTCATACTCATGGAATGAGTTGGGATCCAGAAGCGTAACAATACGTTCCCGGGCGGTCATCTTGCCGGAGGCCTTTTGTTTCTCCAATGCCTGTTCTCCTCCTCCCTGGAAGGCTTCCTGCATACGCCGCTTCAGCTCCGTAGTTTTTGCTCTTAAACTCATCTTCAGGATTTTATTTTACAAGGGGTGCAAAGATACGGTTAAACATCCAAAATCACAAACCTCCCTTACCGATTCCTTCCCGGCCGGAATATAATTTGAATCAATTTTGAGTATCTTTGCTACTCAATCTTTACTATGCAGCCATCCAGGCCCGACTTGAAGCATGAACCCCGGTCACCCGTGTGGCTGGCGGTCTACACGCGGTCGAGGTCGGAGAAGCGGCTGCAGGGGCTGCTTACAGGAAAAGGTATCGAAGCCTATGTGCCTCTTCGCCGTGTGGCTCACCAGTGGAGCGACCGCCGTAAGTGGGTGGAGGAGCCAATCATCCGTTCCTATTGCTTTGTACGGGTGATCGGGCAGCAGTACTTTGATGTGCTTAATACGCCGGGAGCTGTGCGGTACGTGTGGTTTTGCGGCAAGCCGGCCGTCATTCCCGACCGGCAGATCCAGGTGATGAAGGTGATCACTGGTTCCGATGTGGAGGTGGAATGCCTCCCGGATGTTTTTCAACCGGGAGTGCACGTGCGGGTGAACGCCGGCCCCCTCGCCGGGGTAACCGGCGAATTGGTCGACATTTCAAACAGAAAAAAGGTGTTGGTGCGGATCGACCACCTCAAACAGGTGTTGACGCTGCAGATATCGCCGGTGATGATTGAGAAGGTGAGTGTTGAGAAGTGAGGAAGGCTGTGGGTTTATAATTTTTGAGATTTGAGTTTTGCGTTTTACATTAGGTATGTGACCGAAAGGGCGAAGCCATGTTGACAAAAACCGATATCCATGCTTGATGCCCTGATTACCAATAAGACACGGGTGAAGCTTTTGCTCCGGTTTTTCCTGAACCCGGAGTCTTCTTCCTACCTGCGCGGGCTGGAAGAGGAGTTCGGCGAATCGACGAATGCCATCCGGATCGAACTTAACCGCTTCGAATCCGCCGGGCTGCTGGTGAGCTGGGTGGAGAAAAACCGTAAAATGTTCACCGCCAACAAGGAGCATCCGTTGTTCCCCGATATCCGGAGTATCCTGCGGAAACACACCGGGATCGACACCATCATCGAAAAGGTGATCAACAACCTGGGGAACATCAATTCCGCTTATCTGAACAACATGACTGAGGGAAGTCCGATGCGGAATTCGCTCGATCTCTACATTTTCGGCGGGCCGATCGATGAAGCCTATCTTGGCTCACTGACCCGCAAGGCCACCACACTCATCAAGCGGGAGATCCGTTGTACCGTGCTTCCTTCCCGCGAGGAAAAGCAATTCCTCCGTGCGCACCGTACGGCCCTGATGGTGTGGAAAAGCAACGTGCCAGGCGATATTAACCATTCAACAAGTATAAACACCCTATGACGATTTACGAGAAACTGATCCGCAAAGAAACCTCCCTGTCGGTTATCGGACTGGGATATGTCGGATTGCCCATTGCCCTTGAGTTTGCAAAGAAGATCCGCGTGGTGGGATTTGACATAAAGCCCGACCGGGTAGAGATGATGAAGCGCCGTGAAGACCCCAGCGCGGAGTTGCCCCCCGAATCATTCGATGGTACCGACATCCTGATCACCGCCGATCCGGAAGATCTGCGGTCGTGTACCTTTCATATTGTGGCGGTACCCACACCGGTCGATAAGCACAACCTGCCCGACCTTACCCCGTTGCTGGCGGCTACACGCACAGTGGCCTCCGTCCTGAAAAAAGGCGATTATGTGGTGTATGAATCGACGGTTTACCCCGGCGCCACGGAGGAGGATTGCGTTCCCCTGCTGGAGAAGATCTCGGGACTCCGGTACATCGACGATTTTAAAGTGGGCTTTTCACCCGAACGGATCAACCCGGGTGACAAGGAACACACCCTCACGACGGTGGTCAAGATCGTATCGGGGTGTGATGAGGAGTCACTCGGCCAGGTAGCGTCGGTTTACGAATTGATCGTTAAACCCGGGGTCCACCGGGCACCGACCCTCAAGGTGGCCGAAGCGGCCAAGATCATCGAAAATGCCCAGCGCGACATCAATATCGCCTTCATGAACGAGTTGTCGGTCATCTTCGGCCGGATGAATATCAACATCTATGACGTGCTGGAGGCAGCCGGTACCAAGTGGAACTTCCTGAGATTCTATCCCGGGCTGGTCGGCGGTCACTGCATCGGGGTGGATCCCTATTACCTGACCTATAAGGCCCAGGAGTACCGTTACCATGCCCGGGTGATCAATGCAGGCCGGTACATCAACGACAGCATGGGCTTTTATGTGGCCAAGCAATGCGTCAAGCAACTGATCCGGGCCGGAAAGAATGTCCTCGGCGCCAACGTGCTGGTGATGGGTGCGACCTTCAAAGAGAATGTCAGCGACATCCGGAATTCTCGGGTGGCAGACCTGGTGGGAGAACTCAAGCAATACGGGGTGACAGTCGATGTTTCCGATCCATATGCCAATCACGACGAACTGGTACACGAATATGGCTTCGGACTAACCAGCGCCATCCGCAGCGATTACGATGCCGTGATCGTTGCCGTAAGCCATACGCCCTATTATGGGCTCACGGAGGAATATTTTCGCGGCATCACCACGGATAAAGGCATCCTGGTTGATGTAAAAGGGATCTTCCGGAAGCAGATAACGACGATGAATTACTGGAGCCTGTAAGATCTGCGATGTAGGATCTGCGATCTACGATCTACGATCTGCGATTTCAGGGTTCAGTTATATTGATAATAAAATCCATTCAATGAGTGCAAGCAAGACAGCATTGATCACGGGGATCACCGGACAGGACGGGGCGTACCTGGCGGAATTTCTCCTTAAAAAGGGATATGTGGTGCACGGGTTGAAGCGCAGGACATCCCTCTTCAACACCGATCGTATCGATCACCTCTATCAGGATCCGCACGCGCAGGACCCGAAACTGTTCCTTCACTACGGCGATCTGACCGATTCGCTGAATGTCACCCGCATCATCCAGGAGACCCGTCCGGATGAGATATACAACCTGGCGGCCATGAGTCATGTAAAGGTCAGTTTCGACACACCGGAATATACCGCCAATGCCGACGGTCTGGGCACACTCCGGGTGATGGAAGCGATCCGGCTGCTGAACATGGTGGAGAAGACGCGCATCTACCAGGCTTCCACTTCTGAACTTTACGGGAAGGTGCAGGAGATACCGCAAACCGAGAAGACACCGTTCTACCCGAGAAGCCCGTACGGGGTGGCCAAGCTTTATGCCTACTGGATCACCGTCAACTACCGGGAAGCCTATGGTCTTTACGCCTGCAACGGGATCCTTTTCAACCACGAATCGCCGGTGCGCGGAGAGACCTTTGTGACCCGAAAGATCACACGGGCCGTGGCGCGGATCGCACTGGGCCTGCAGGACAAGCTATTTGTCGGCAACCTCTCATCGCAGCGCGACTGGGGACATGCCAAGGATTTCGTACGGGCCATGTGGTTGATCCTGCAGCACGACCGGCCCGACGATTATGTGATTGCGACCGGTATCACGACAACGGTCAGGGAATTCATCCGGAAAGCGTTCCTCGAACTGGGTCTGGAGACCGAATTCACCGGAAAGGATTCGGATGAAAAGGGGACCATTACCCGCAGTCAGCGACCGGAGCTGGCACACCTGGTCGGTCGCGAGGCGGTATGTGTTGATCCGCGGTATTTCCGACCCACCGAGGTGGACATGCTGATAGGGGATGCGACCAAAGCGCGGGAAACCCTCGGCTGGACGCCGGAATACGATCTCGACACGCTGATCCGCGAAATGGTGGCGGCCGATTTCCGCCTGATGCAAAAAGAGAAATTCCTGAAAGAAAACGGTTTTAACACCTTAAATTATTTCGAATGATGGAGAAGGATGCCAGGATATACATTGCCGGGCACCAGGGTATGGTGGGTTCTGCGATCACCCGGGGCCTGCACCAGCGGGGATACGCCCATGTGACCGGACGCACGCTGGAGGAACTCGACCTGACCGACCAGCGAGCTGTCGCCGCATTCTTCGACCGCGAACGGCCGGAGTATGTGGTGGTCGCGGCAGCCAAAGTCGGTGGAATCCTGGCCAACAATACCTACCGGGCCCAGTTTATTTACGAGAACCTCATGATAGAGGCCAATATCATCCATCACGCATACCTGTCCGGGGTGAAAAAACTTCTCTTCCTGGGCAGTTCCTGTATTTATCCGCGCGATGCCCCCCAACCCCTGAAAGAGGAATACCTGCTCACCGGTGAACTGGAGAAAACCAACGAACCCTATGCCATTGCGAAGATCGCCGGGATCAAACTTTGCGAGAGCTACCATAGGCAATACGGATGCAACTTTCTGTCGGTGATGCCTACCAATCTCTACGGTCCCAACGACAACTATAATCTGGAGACTTCTCACGTGCTTCCCGCCATCATCCGGAAAATGCACCTGGCTCGCAGCCTGGAAACGGGCGACTGGCAGGCGATCCGGGCCGATCTGAACCGGAGGCCCGTGGAGGGTGTTGCCGGGTCGGCCGGCGAACCGGAGATTTTAGCGGTGATGAAGAAATACGGGATAAGGGAGTCATCCGTCTCCCAAACAGGGAGTGAGGAATATCAATCCGTGTCACCCGTAACCCTTACCTTATGGGGTACCGGCCGGGTGTACCGCGAATTCATGCATGTCGACGACATGGCGGCGGCCTGTATCCATATCCTGGAGAAGGTTGATGCCGCCGATCTTGTTGCCGGTCACCTCACCCGCGGCCCGGGCGCGGAGCACAGGTCAGACTCACCCATTACCGATTTCCTCAACATCGGCACCGGCATCGACCAGACAATTGCAGAGGTGGCAGGCATGGTGAAGGAAATCGTGGGCTTCCGCGGCGGGATCCTGTGGGACCATTCAAAGCCGGATGGGACGCTGAAAAAGCTGATGGACGTGAGCCGCCTACGTGAGATGGGTATCACCTCCCACCTTTCCCCGGAAG
>DAONFN010000034.1:0-13552 GCA_035403625.1 Bacteroidales bacterium | reverse complement strand
CTTCGAACCTTTTCGCGAACGATTGAAATGATGTGCTGATGTGCTAATGTGCTAATGTGCTAATTTTTTGTAGTTTAATTTAAGATTATGAGCATGACGATCATAGAGAAAATTATTGCTGCGCATTCCAGCCAGGCAACGGTAAAGCCGGGTGACATCGTAGATGTGTTTATCGATACCCGTGCAGCCCGTGATTTCGGAGGCGCCAACGTGGTGAAAAACCTGGTCGATAACGGACTGACCGTTGCGGATTCAACCAGGACCATCTTTACATTCGACTGCAACCCCGGCGGCTCAGACCAGAAATATGCAGCCAATCAGCATTACTGCCGGCAGTACGCCCGTGAGAACGGGATCCGGGTATATGATGTCGACGCAGGCATCGGGACCCACCTCGCCATCGACAATGGCTTTGCCTGGCCAGGAAGCACTTTTGTTTCAACCGATTCGCATGCCAACATCATGGGTGCCATCGCTTCCTTCGGGCAAGGGATGGGCGACCAGGACATTGCGGCTGCCTGGGCGAAGGGAGCGGTTTGGTTCAAGGTCCCTCCCAGCGTTAAGATCAACCTGGTTGGCAAGAAACCAGCCGGGCTGACCGCCAAAGATATTGTGCTCAACCTGCTGTCGATTTTCGGAGCAAATAAACTTCTCGGCCACTCGGTAGAGATCTATGGCGACGAAACCGCCGCTTTCACACTGGCCGACCGGATAACCATTGCCTCGATGGGCACCGAAATGGGAGCCATCATTATTTTGTTCCCTACCTCCCCTTCACTGCTGTCGGAACTGAAGCGCATAACCGGAAAGGACTATCCTTCTATAACCGCCGGCGAAGATGCCCACTATGAGCAGATGTTTGATATCGACATGGGCCGGTTCCAGATCATGGTCGCCAGACCCGGTCATCCTCATGACGATACAACCATCGATGCAGTAAGAAACACAAAGATCGATTCCGGTTTTATCGGAAGCTGCACCAACGGGCGCATTGAGGATTTGAGGGAGGCGGCGGCCGTACTCCGTGGGAGAAAAGTTGCCCCGGGAGTGGTTTTAAAGATCGTACCAGCCACCGATGCCATCTGGACTCAGGCCATGGACGAAGGACTGATCCAGGTATTCAAGGAAGCCGGAGCCATGGTATCCAACGCAGGTTGCGCCGGCTGTGCTGCCGGACAGGTTGGGCAAAACGGTCCGGGTGAGGTGACCATCAGCACCGGGAACCGGAATTTCGAAGGAAAGCAGGGAAAAGGATATGTTTATCTGGCCTCTCCCTCGGTAGTGGCTTCCTCAGCTGTAGCCGGATTTATCACCACCCCCGATGGTATCCCTGAAAAACCCGCCTTATTCGGACCCACCGGCACAGGTACAAAGGTGGCAGCCAAAGCAAGGGAACGGGCAGATAAACCCACTGTGGTGGAAGGCCATGTTTGGATCATTCAGAAAGACGACATCGATACCGACATGATCTTTCATAACCGGTATCTGACGATCACTGATATCCGCGAAATGGGTCAGTACACCTTCGATAACCTGAAAGGGTTCGAAGACTTTGCTAAAAAGGCTAAACCCGGCGATATCGTTATTACAGGAAAGAACTTCGGCGCCGGCAGTTCACGGCAGCAAGCCGTGGATTGCTTTCTCTCACTCGGAGTCAGCTGTATCCTCGCTGAATCCTATGGAGCCATCTACGAGCGGAACGCAATCAACGCTGCCTTTCCTATTTTGACCTACAACCCGGAAACCATTTCGGGCGCAGGTATAAAGGCCGGCGACCGCATCCGGGTCGATTTCACCACCGGAGAACTTACCCACCTGGAGTCCGGGAAAACGGTATTGATTAACAAGTTCTACAGTGCCCAAACGGCTATTTACAAAAATGGCGGGCTATTGTGATCAACGAATAAAATTGGCTGAAAATCAATTATCAGCCTGATGTTCACTTATTTCTATGGAGTTTCCAGCGCCGGTGTGACCAAAGGTACAGGTCGGGACGGTCAATGATGATTTTCTCCAGCCGTCGCATGAAACTCCGGGTGATTTCTCCGTTTGTGGTTTGTGTTGGTTCCAACGCAATCGGCTCGAAATAAACTACATACTTTCCACGCTTGATTCTACTTACATAGGCAAAGAAAACCGGGAGATTGAGCATCGCTGCATATTTTTCCGGGCCATGCAACGTTGCGGTATCCTGTTCCAGAAAGTTTACCCAATAAGCAAGCCGTGGGCTTGACGGACTCTGGTCGGCCACCATATAGAAAGCGGCAGGTTCGCCATAATCAGCCCTGAATGTTTCTTTTGTTTGAGTGATCGGGGCCAGCGTGCTTCTCCCCTGGATCCGGGAATTGCGCATATACCGGTCAATGTAAGGATTGGATAATGGCTTGTAGAACCCTACCGGTCGGTGCAGCATCTGGTTTCCGGCTGCGATTCCCGCCCATTCCCAATTTCCGTAGTGCCCGGCCACGATGATCACCGATCTTCCCTGACGGTACATTGCATTAACCTGGGAGGTATCGTGGAAACGGTAACGGGTTATCATTTCCTGTTCTCTCATTGAAAACCCCTTCAGGCTCTCGATCAACATATCGCTAAGATGGTGGTAAAAGGCCTTTGCGATCTTCATGCGTTCCTCCCCTGATTTACCGGGGAATGAAGCCAGAAGATTTGCTACAACCACCTTTTTTCTGTATCCCACCACATAAAAAATAATCAGGTAAAGAAAGTCGGCAAAAAGGTATAGTACCCGGAATGGCACAATACGGAAAAGAAAGACGAACAGGCGGAAGACGAGATAAATTAGATAATTCATGTTTTTCAGTGCTGTATTCGGTCAAGGTGTGCAAAGATACTGCCAAATCAAAGAATCCATTACTTTTGTTGCAAAATCACCCGCATGCTGATCATCAAACGGCACAACACAGATCCCTATTTCAATCTGGCCACTGAGGAATATGTTCTAAAGAACTTCGAGGAAGATTCATTCATGCTCTGGAGAAACAATCCCTCCATCATTGTTGGGAAGCACCAGAACAGCCTTGCTGAGATCAATGTCGAGTATGTAAAACGGAACAATATACCTGTGGTGAGGCGGCTAAGCGGCGGTGGCGCTGTTTTCCACGACCTCGGCAACCTGAATTTCACCTTCATCCAGACAGGAAAAAAGGAGAGCCTCATCGATTTCAGGAAATACACTCAACCCATCCTGGACGTCCTTCAGAAACTTGGAATCGATGCCCGCTTTGAAGGCCGTAACGATCTGACCATCGGGGGAAAGAAGTTTTCCGGTAATGCTGAACATCTGTGGAACAACCGCGTTCTTCATCATGGAACTCTCCTTTTTTCCGCTCATATGCCCAACCTCGCAGAAGCGCTCAATGCCGACCCGTTGAAGTTCAAAGACAAAGGGATAAAATCGGTTCGCAGCCGGGTAACCAACATCAGCGAACATCTCACTACACCCATGGATGTGATGCAATTCGCAGAATACATCCAGGATCACATCATATCGACTTATCCGGATGCACAACTTATTGAACTTTCGGAGGAGGATCACAACCGCATCCATGAGTTGGTCAGGACGAAATACAGCACATGGGAGTGGAATTTCGGTTATTCTCCAAACTATAATTTCCGTAAGGTGATCAGGACTGAGAACAGCGGGACCCTCGAGTTTGATCTTGATGTCCGAAACGGAACTATTTGCCATATCCGCATCTTCGGTGACTATTTTAACCGGCTGGAAACGGAGGACATCGAAACGGCGCTCACCGGGATTCCCCACAACGAAACCGAGATCAGAAAAACTCTTGGATCGTTTAACCTGCAGGATTATTTTTCGGGTATAAGGGAAGATGAACTTGTGAACGGGATGTTCTAAGAAAGACTTCACCCCCCGCCGCTCTTCCGAAGAAGAGCAACCGGGGGGTGAAGTCTTTCTGGTTATTAATTGGTCTTGATCAGCTTGATCGTCTCGGCATCAGTACCCGAAACAATCTTCACGAAATAGAGTCCGGCCGGGAACCCCGAAACCGAAAACTCATGTTTCGTTTCATTTGAGATCTGGCCGGAAAGTACCCGGTCACCGCGCATACCATATACCTCAACCTTTACATTTTCCCTTGCGTCGCCACTGGTCTGTTCGACGACAAAGTTGCCGGTTGTCGGGTTGGGATAGATGCGGAAACCTGCCTGCAGTGACACTGCCGGAGTCTCATCACCCGATGCAATGGTTGACGGAACGGCAGGCGCCTTCACACCGCAATGATCAGTGGTAGAAATATATCCCCTCATATAACCACCTGAAAGGACCATGGTACCCGGTTCGAACAGGATTTTTACACCTGCAATGAAGGTAGCACTAGATCCACTGTTCACCACAAAGGTTGTGCCTCCGCCGGCAACCGTAATGGTCCCCATCGAATTGTAGCACTTTGTGTCGTATCCGGAGACCTGGCCTGTGACAGTAATATTCCCAACAGGAACACCCGTAACTGTCATCACGACTATATTCGAAGTGGCAGGATTACCGGTGGTGCAGGTCTCACTCGATGTCAGTACGCAGGTCACTTCATCGCCGTTGACC
Source organism: Bacteroidales bacterium (assembly GCA_035403625.1). Taxonomy (GTDB): domain Bacteria; phylum Bacteroidota; class Bacteroidia; order Bacteroidales; family FEN-979; genus CAIVAT01. The sequence continues at coordinate 8,967 of DAONFN010000034.1, read as the reverse complement.
GGCACGTAAGTAAAGGTCGGGCTGTTGGTACCGGTATTGAATCCGTTTACTTTCCACTGGTATACCGGGGTGGTGCCGCCATGTGACGGAACCGCCGAGAAAGTGACCGGCAGGTCGGCCGCAACCGGGTTCGCCGAGGGGTTGATCGACACGCTGACAGCAACCGGTGTGGTCACCTCCAGGTGGATGCAATCATACATCCTGTTGATACACCCGGTGGTAACATTCTCGGCAAACACCCAGTAGGTTCCAGCAACCGGCGGGATCGGATCAAAGTAGATCGGTCCGCCTGTGCCGTGAATCCCGACCGGGCTGATCTGCACCAGCCCGTTGAAGAGCCAGTAATCCACGCCAACCTGCGAACCACTTATACCGACGGTAATGTTCGGCACATTGGCACAGTAGGTTCCGCTCCCCAGGCCTGAGTATACAGTCGGAAGGTTACCGACAATCGCAACGACCGGCTTGATGTCGAACCAACCACCGGGAACAATCGTAGCTTTGATATAATATGTCCCGCTTCCCACAGCTGCCGGATTAGGAACAGGTGTGGTGGCACCTGCGTTCATCCAGTAGCTGAGCACAGTACCCGTCGGCAGGAAACTGCCGGCAGTCACGCCAGGAGCAGTCAGATTGATCTTGGTCGGTGAGCATGAGCTCTGGTTTGTGATCACCAGAATTGGTTTCGGATCCACAGTGATGGTAAACACCTTATTCTCGCCCTGGCAGGAGACTCCTTCATATGTAAAGGTTGGGGTCACTGTAACAGTAGCAATAACCGGGTTAACGGTCAGATTTACGGCTGTAAAGGTGCCAATGTTTCCGGTCCCGGTGGCTGCAAGGCCAATACCCGGGGTGTCGTTGGTCCACGCATACGTGGTGGTCCCTCCGGTGTTCACCGTACTGAAGTTAATCGGCGCCGTCACATCATTGTTACTGTATGTCACTGAAGCCGGCTGATCAACTTGTCCGAGCGGGTTAACCGTAATGGTAAAGCTCTTCGAGGGACCTGCGCATCCCGGCATCGGGGGTTTTCCTCCACTGGTCGGCATAGCACCATAATAATAAGGTGTCACCGTTATAGTTGCCGAGATTGGATAGGTATAGGGATTAGCAGCCGTAAAAATCAGGTGACTGCCCATTCCTGATGCTCCCAGTCCGATGGTCGTATTGTCGTTTGTCCACTGGTAGGTTGTAGAACCCGTGTTGGTGGTGGTGAAATCGACTTGGATATCTTCATCAAAGCATGCCACAACATCGTCGGGCTGGTTCACCTGGCCAGAGGGCTTGACAGTGATTTCAAAATGGTCAGCCACGCCGTCGCAGGTTACTCCGGCATTGGTGTAATGCGGGGTTACCCAAATGGATGCAGTAACCATCGCGTTACCGGTATTGACAGCCTGGAAGGAAGCAATATCTCCTTCGCCATTAGCCGCTAGCCCAATCGACGGATCTGTGTTGGTCCAGGTGTAGGTCACCGTTCCTCCGGTGTTGGCAGAGGTAAAGTGAACTGCGGTAGTGTAATTGCCATTGCACACTGTCTGATCGGAAGGCAGGCTCATCGTCGGGGTCGGGTTGACCGTGATGGTAAAGGATTTCGGGTCGCCGGAGCAAGGTGTCTCGAGGTGCGAGAAATAGGGTGTCACGGTTATAGTGGCAACCTGCGGCCCCAGGCCGGTATTACAAGCCGTGAATGCAGGGAAGTTGCCATCTCCCGAAAGAGGAGCACAGACACTGGAATTGTCAACCACCCATTCGTAGGTGGCGACTCCGCCGGTATTCTGGGTAGTAAACACTACTTCGTCCGTCAAGTCACCGTTACAAACCACCTGGTTACCCGGTTGGCCAACCTGGGCCGTCGGGTTTACGGTGATGGTGAAGGTCTCAGGAGAGCCGTCGCAGGTCACGTCATTGTACTCAAAATGAGGCGAAACAGTGATCGTGGCGGTAACCGGCGAAGTTCCGTTGTTTACTGCTGCAAATGATAGGATATCTCCTGAACCGCTGGCAGGGAGCCCGATCGAAGGCAGATCGTTGACCCAAGTGAAGGTGGTGGTACCCATCAGGCTTGGTGTGTCAAAGTGGATATCTCCGGTCATTTCTCCATTGCAGACCACAAGGTCGGTCGGATCGAGTACTTTCGCAGATGGATTAACCGTAATGGTAAAGGTCATCTCCGTGCCGTTGCACCCGACCGATTCCTTTTCAAATACCGGGGTAACCGTGATGGTCGCTACGATTGGATCATTCGTTGTGTTCACGGCTGTGAATGCCAGGATATTACCGTCACCCGAAGCAGCTAGCCCGATTTCGGGGTGATCGTTTGTCCAGTTGTAGGTAGTGTTTCCACCGGTATTTGTCGTGGTGAATGCAATCTCAGAAACTCCGGACCCTTCACAAACAACCACATCACTCACCGGGTCAACCTGTCCGAGAGGATTCACGGTGATCGTGAACTGTTTGGACGGCCCCGGGCAGGAATAGCCCAGATATGATGTGAATGTGGGAGTCACTGTGATGACACCGATGATCGGATGGTTCAAGAGGTTCGTTGCAATAAAGGGCGGAATGTCTCCCGAACCTGAAGCTATCAGGCCGATTGAGGGGTTGTCGTTGACCCATTCGTACGTTACGACTCCGGCTGTATTCGAAGTACTGAAAGTAACACCCGGGATGAGGTCTCCCTTACAAACTACCTGTGAGGCGGGCTGGAGTACCTGTGCCACAGGGTTGACAGTAATGTACATATCATCACTCGGCCCGTCACAAGTCACACCGTTGAATTCAAAATGCGGTGTTACCACGATTTCAGCCATGATCGGCCAATTTTCACTGTTTACCGCTACAAATGACGGGATCGGGCCGGTTCCAGAGGCCTGCAATCCGATATCCGGCCGGCTGTTGGTCCATGTGTAGGTGGTATTTCCTCCGGTATTCATGGTGGTGAATTCATACACATCGGTCACATCACCATTGCAATAGAATACATCATAGGGTGAATAAACCCCACCCGTCGGGTTAACAGTGATGGTAAAGTACTGCGTTTGACCGTTACAACCGACACCCTCATTCTCGTAAATCGGGGTCACGCCAATGTTGGCTACAAGGGGAGTGGTCACCGAATTGGTTGCGGTGAATGAGATATCTCCGGAACCGCTCGATGCAAGTCCGATTTCAGGATTATCATTGACCCATTCGTAGGTCGTAGTTCCTCCGATGTTGAGCGTGCTGAAGTTGACAGATGTTGAAGCTCCGTTGCAGACTGTCAGATTGCCGGGATTGTTCACCTGACCGCTCGGGTTCACCGTTATGGTAAAGGTCTCAGGGGTTCCTGTGCAATGGACACCGATGTAATCGCCAAAAGGAGGATAATTGAAGGTGGGCGTTACGGTAATCGTGGCTACGATCGGTTCCGTACCGCCGTTCATGGCCAGGAACTGACCAATCGGGCCGCTTCCGGAGGGAGCGAGGCCAATGAGCGGATTGTCATTGGTCCAGTCAAAGGTGGTGGTGCCGCCGGTATTGTTGGAAGTGAAAGTGATCGTAGGCGTGAAATCAAAATTGCACACCACCAGGTCGGTCGGATCGTTGACATGGCCCGATGGGAAGACTGAGATGGCGAAAGTTTCGGGTGGACCATCGCACGTAACTCCAGCATACTCAAAATGAGGGGTCACTGTAACATTTGCTACGGTCGGTCCATACCCGGTATTTGTGGTGGTGAAGGAAATATTATCTCCCTGACCGCTGTCGGGAAGGCCAATGGAGGTGTTATCATTACTCCAGCTATAGGTGGTGGTCCCGCCGGTATTGCCGGAAGTGAAATACACCGTGACCGGTTCACCGTTACAGATCTTCTCGTCGGTCGGATCTAACACGTTACCGGTCGGATTCACTGTAATGGTAAAGATCTCAGGTGAACCGGGACATGTCGAACCTCCGTTCGTAAAGAAAGGCACTACTTCGATCGTCGCTACATTCGGTCCCAGCCCTGAATTTTGTCCGTTGAAAGGTCCGATATCGCCGGAACCGGAAGCAGCCAGACCGATGGATGTATTGTCGTTGGTCCATTGATAAGTGGTTGTTCCTCCAGAATTATTCGAGGTAAAGTGGACCTGGATGGAACCGTCCGGACAAACCACAACGTCGGTGGGATCATTGACCTGGCCGGAAGGATTGACCGTAATTGTAAAGGTTATCGGTGCGCCAACACAGTTGATGCCTCCCATGTTAAGTGTGGGGGTAACAGTAATCGTTGCAACCTCGGGTGACAATCCGGAATTGACCGCATTAAATTCAGGCAAATCGCCAGTTCCGCTGGCACCTAAACCAATGCTGGTATTGTCGTTAGTCCAGTCATATGTATAGGATCCCAGATGCGATGAGGAAAAGACCGTACCGGGGTAATGATCCCCGTTGCAGATAACCTGGTCACCCGGATCATCCACAACCGCTTCCGGATTCACAGTCACCGATCCGTTCATGTAATAAATTCCGGTTGCTGTATCGCAGAAGGGGATATAATCGGGGGCACCAAGTGTATACTCCAGGCCGGTCCCCTGCGTATTTTCGACAAAAGTCACTGCCGAAGAGGTCGTTCCGCTCAGAATATTGAACCGGATGGTAAACAGCGTAGCCCCATCTGATAGGTTAACCTCGTTCCCGGGTAATGCTCCATAGCCTGAAACGCGGAAAAGTCCTGCCGGTGAAGTGGTTTCAACGAAAGGATCCCATTCGCCTTCAAACGCCGGATTGCGGCTGATGACAGTGGGTGATGCCAGTTCTGACGGGTTGTAGCCAAACGATAAGGAGAGGCTTCCGACCTGGTTAAAGTCTGTGACCGTTACCGGGATATCTACCGTGGAAGTTCCATTGCAAACGTGAACATCACCAAGGTCCGAATGCGGTCCTCCGACAATAACGCGAAGGTCGTCGTTGATCTCATCGGTGCATCCTGTGGCCACGATGGTTGCCTGGATGGCAAAATCGGTTGTTACAGCAAGTGGCCCGGTTGGCAGGAGAATAGTACCTCCGTTACCCGGTACGGGAGGACCAACGGGAGCGCCGTTATAATACAGTTTAAGCTGATAATTCGTTCCTGCAACGGAATTTTCGACAACGATGTCGGTTCCGGCTCCCACACAAACCGTGATATCGGCCGGGTAGATCGGCAGAATACTTTCAGGCAGCGGATTAACGGTCAGGGTAACACTGTTCGTGTTCGTACATCCCGTCGACACAACAGTCTCCGTCAGGGTATACGTGATGTCGGAAACCGGGTAAACGGTCGGGTCCGCTTCCGTTGAGGTGAATCCTGCCGGTACGGAAATCCAACTGTATGTATTCCCTGGAACGGCAGGCGCTCCTAACTGGGTCGGCTGGTCGTAACATACTTCCCGGTCGGTCCCGGCGTAAGCTGCGGGTAACGGGTTCACCGTCACGGTCACACTATGCGTATTCGAACAACCGGTTTCGACGATCGTCTCAACCAGGGTATACGTGGTGGTCACATTGGGCGATACCGTCGGATTGGCTTCATTCGAAGTAAATCCAACCGGAACAGAAGACCAGCTATAGCTGTTACCGGAAACTCCGGGAGCACCGATATTTGTGCTTTCCTCCAGGCATATTGCATGGTCAGCACCAGTCACTGCTGCCGGCAGCGGATTCACCGTAATGATCACGCTGTGCGAATTTTGGCACCCCGTTGCAGGGATGGTCTCCGTTAGCGTATAGGTTGTCGTTTCGGTCGGACTGACAGTCGGGTCGGCTACGGTGGAAGTAAACCCTGCCGGCACCGAGGTCCAGTTGTAAGTGTTACCCGGAACGGCTGTGGCACCGATTTGCGTAGTCTCATTCAGACAGATTGCATGGTCGGAACCGACAACAGCATCCGGTAAAGGATGGACCGTTACTGTAACGCTATGACTGTTGACACAACCTGTGGCTGTGATGGTCTCAGTCAGGGTGTACGTTGTAGTCTGGTTTGGAGAGACGGTCGGATCGGCTTCTGTTGATGTGTAGCCGGCAGGATCGGAAGTCCATTTGTAAGTATTTCCCAGAACGGCTGTTGTGCCAAGCTGTGTATTCCCATTCAGACAGATTGAGCGATCAACACCTGCAACAGCATCCGGCAGGGGATTGACGGTCACGGTTACACTGTGAGAATTGGTACACCCGGTGGCAGTTATTGTCTCCGTCAGAATATAGGTAGTGGTTACATCCGGGCTTACCGTCGGGTTGGACACATTGGATGTATATCCCGCAGGTACGGAGATCCAGCTATAGGTACTTCCTGGAACAGCGTCAGCACCCAACTGTGTACTTTCATGGAGGCAAATGGCACGATCGATTCCTGCAATTGCATTCGGTAACGGATCGATGGTCGTGGTTACCGTTGAGGTTCCTGTACAGCCGTTGGCATCCGTCACGGTCACCGTGAAGGTACCAGCGGTGGAGACATCGATTGTCCGACTCGTTTCCGTGGTTGACCAGACATACGATACGAAATCGCCTGCGTCGAGTGTGTTGGTGCTGCCCTGACAGATAGAAAGGTCGCCGCTGATGGACGGAACAGCACTTGATACAACGGTTACCGTAAAGGTGCAATGGACATCAGGATTAAATCCGTCGTTGGCGGTATAAGTGACGGTGGTGGTACCCAATGGGAAGTTGTCGCCTGGGTTATGGTTGCTTGTGAATGACAACGGCGTGAAGCATGCATCGGGATCCTCTGCAGTTGGAGCCGTCCATGATACGTTGGCTGTGCACCCGGCCGCATTGGCGGGTACCTCGATATTCGATGGGCAGCCGGAAATAACAGGAGCGTTGTTTCCTTCATCGGTTAACCGGATACCCCAGGCTGGGTTAACGGTCGATTCAAATCCGTCAACCTGCAGGTAGTAAACCTGTCCGGGAACCAGACAGATGGGTGCGATCCATGCACTATATGGAGACATGGACTGAGTGGAGTCATCGTTGGCCGCAACCAGTGTAAAGGTATTGAAGTCGTTGCAGTCGGCGACTGAATAGAGCGCGAACTGATTGTTCCACAGGTTAAAATGGGGATCGTTACCGAGTGATATCCTTCCGGAAGCAGGGGCGGTGAATTTGAACCATACCGAGTTGCTGATGTTCGAAGTGCACCATCCGGTCTGCGTTGTACATCCGGTGGCCGGTGGCACGGGTTCACCGGGCTGGGTGGTTGCACCGGCATTCGTGAAGGGTCCGTTCAATCCGTAATGCAAAGTCAGGGCAGCACATACGTCATCTCCCTGTCCGGTCACCACAGTTGTAACACAAGTAGAGGTTGTCTGGCAACCATTGGCCCCCACAACGACACAATGCAGGTAGAAGGTTCCTGCACCGGTCGGGGTCCAGGTAATTTCATCTGTGACGGCTCCTGATATAGGGCTGAAGCCGGTGTTGCAGTCCGTTTCCGAAACCTCCCACTGGAAGGTGGAACCTGGCGTATAATCGAAAACATAATAATCCAGGCCCTGGTAAGTTTGGCCGGAGGCCGCACCAATAGCAGTACCACCCGGGAAGTTGCCGACACTGATCGGTTTTGACATTGAGCAGGAAGTTCCGCACTCATCTGTAATGGTAACCGAAATCGTATACGTTCCCGCGGGCAGGTTTGCAACAACGGTCTTTGCATCCGGGTAGGTGTGATGTAAAGGATCGCTCCAAGAATAGTGCAGCAGGTTTCCTCCACCTGTTGTATTGGCTGTTACATTGAAGTTCGTATAGCGGCAGGGTATGTCATGCGATATTCCTGTGCAAACGAGCGGGGTGAAAACAGTAACCGGAGCGCTGCTGGTTGCTGAACATCCGGTCGGAGAGGTGACGGTAACCGAATACGTTTCCGGCACGGTAATGCCATTGGCTCCAGTCGGGTTTGTGCTTGTGCTTGTCAGCGTACCGGAGGCAGGACTTTCACTCCATAAATATACGTACGGGGCAATACCACCGGTTATGGTTACATCGTAATCCTGAGTTTCTCCCCAGCCTCCTGATGAAGCCCCACATGCCTGGGTGCTTAAAACAACATCATCATTACCTCCGATGATACGGATACGGGTAACCCCGTTCTTTGCATCAGGCGGTATGGTAAAGGAAACGGAAACAGTCCCGTTTGAACCGGCATTACCCGATGCCCCCAGGAACTCGTTGCTGGCAAACGAACCATCCTGGTTGTAATCGATCCATGCACCGAAATACTGGTTTACGTCGGGCCCAAAGGTGACCGAAAGCGTATAATTGCTCGACGCTGCAAGTGTTGTGGTATTGCTTCCGCCACCAGTGATGTACATATAACGGGGAGGCACGCTGCCTGATAGATCGCAAGCACTGGCGGTTGAATTGAGTGTGTTAAGGACGATGTGCGCCATGTTGTCGCCAGCACAACCACTCGAATGCAGTGATTGGCAATACTCATTCGAACCGGTGTACGCATTGACTTGCAAGGTGGTATTTGAGCCCGGGCATACCGACGGCGGAGTTGCAACGACACTGGTAATGGTTACAGAAGGCCCAACAGAGATGGTAGAGGCAGCCGTTGAGGTACAACCGTTATCATCCGTACCCGTAACGGTGTAGGTTGTATTCTCAGTAGGGCTGGCATAAACGATGGCTCCCGTTGTACTGCTGAGACCAGTGGATGGGCTCCAGGAATAGTTCACCATACCGGATGCCGTAAGCTCTACAGAAGGTCCTCCGGGGGTGCAATAGGGTGCACTAACCGGAGATACAGTAACAGCCGGGACAGTAACCGTCATTACAGGAGTTGTAAAGGTAAGGCCCGAAAAGGCGCATGTAATCTCACAGATATAGTAGGTAGTGACCGTCAGGATCCCTGTAGCCTGGGTTGAAAGCACCCCAAGGTCTGAATAGGGTCCGCCAGGCACAGTAGCAGAGCGCCACCGGTAAGTGATCCCGCGGTCAGTATATTCATTGCTCAGCCCA
>DAONFN010000033.1:0-13695 GCA_035403625.1 Bacteroidales bacterium | reverse complement strand
CAACCGCTACGAGATTCATGATCCCATCCCCCTGGAATTCACTCCAACCGAGATCCATGAGTTCCGTTTGCTCTCCACGACCCTGGAAACGATGTCGAAAAAGATACGTGCCGACTACATGAACCTCCGCGAGTTCAATGAAAATGCTTCGCACGAACTCCAGACTCCACTGGCGATCATCAAATCGAACCTGGAAATGCTGGTCCAGAAAGAAAACCTGGATGAGGAACAATACAGGAGGATCAGTGTCATCATGGAAGCAATTACACGGGTATCAAGATTGAACCAGGGCCTGTTGCTCATTTCAAAGATCGACAACAACCAGTTCATGAAAGCGGAGCTGGTCGATTTCAAGATCCTGGTTGAAAAAGCACTGGCTCATTTTGAAGAAATGATCGAACACCGTGGGATCGTCGTTACCCGCCACCCGGTTTCTACCTGCGTGTTCCGCATGGATCCCGCCCTGGCCGAAATACTGGTCAACAACCTGATATCCAATTCTATCAGACATAATCTTCCCGGGGGTGAGATCCGGGTCTCCATCAGCGAGAATTCACTTACGATCGCGAATACCGGTGAAGTACTAACGGCTGATCCGTCTATGCTTTTCGAAAGGTTCCGTAAGTCAGGAAAAGATCCCGATTCCGTCGGGCTGGGGCTTTCGATAGTAAATAAAATTGCGAACTTCTACAACCTCCGGGTTGACTACTCCCATCGTGAAGGGATACATACACTTACTGTCCGGTTCCGCTGACCATTTTCTTCAGATTTAACACAGAATCAGTCAGCACCTTTGTTCAGATTCAAACTAAATAACCTCCCGCATCATGAAAAAAACACTTCTGATCCTCGTTTTAGGCTTGCTTACAACCATGGTACTTGCCCAGACCAGGACAGAGATGCAGGTTTCCGAATTACAGAAACCTATCCGTGAATATATCTCTGTAAACTTCAAGGGCTATTCTGTCGGTAAAGTATTCAAGGTAGATGCCAAAGGAGTCATTACCTACGACATATGTGTCAATAAAGATAAAGTTCACGAAAAACTCTTTTTCGACAAGGAGGGAAAATTCCTGCGCAAAGAATCCTGCACACTCGAGTGTTGTCAGCCACCCGCAAAGAAGCGCTAAAATCGATCATCTTCATTTTCAACTCTTTATTCCTTTTTTATGAAAAAATCATCTTTAATCGTATGTTCCTTATTGTTTGGAATGTCTGTCATTGCCCAGACTCAGGATGGTGTCAAACCCGCTGCCAAAACGAAAGCCCCGGTAAAAACAGAAAAGAAAGCGCCGCCAACACTGAAAGCCCCTGTTGGTAAAGCTTCAGCCGAAAAACCGGGCAACGTCCCAGCAACACCCCCGAACGGAAAGAAGATCAATGAGGTTAAGATCCCTGATCTGCCGAATGGAATCAGTGATTATGTCAAGAAGAACATTCCCGGCGGAACCATTGTACGGGCAGGAACAATTGAGGAGAAAGGAATACTCACGTATGTTGTCATGGTCAAAGACAACAATGGCAAGCACGCTTATCTTTTTGATAAATCAGGTAATTTTACCGGGAAAGGAGACCATCTCCTTCCAAACAGAGGTCAGGGACCACGCCGGTAACCGGACCCGCGGCCTGGCGGTCAACCCACGTTCTATTCCCTTATCGATCAGCAACAGAGCCTCCATCGGAGGCTTTGTTTATTTCCACTCCCCCCCGTGGATTCTAAACTTTGATTTGTACATTTGTATCCCGTTTACGGATATGTTTCCGTAAGGCTTTTCGTAACGATCAAACTTCTAAACCACATGGGATATACACCACAAAAGAAAGCGTTGAAGAAGCAGAAAACTGCTTCATCCCCACTCGACGGAGTTAAATCAGGCTGGGAACAAAAGAAACCTGTTGTCTTCTTTGTCCTGGGCTTTGTTGTATTAATGATCCTGTTCTATATCTTCTGGCTGTCCGATTTTGCCCAGGAGGGTCTCCAAAAGTCGATTGTCCACATCAATGCGAAACTCGCGAGCACGTTCCTCAATATCTTCGGAATGCAAACCAAGGCCGTGAATGAGATTCTGTCGTCACCGGCCTACTCGATCAGCATTGCACGCGGGTGCGATGCCATTGAAGCCATGGCACTCTTTGCTTCGGCGTTGCTTGCTTTCCCTTCGGGATGGATCAGGAAGATTGCCGGGCTGTTGATTGGATTGCTCATTCTGTTCTCCCTGAACATTCTTCGGATCGTTTCGTTGTTTCTCACCGGGATCCATTACCCGAAAGCGTTTGAGTTCATGCATGTGGAGTTCTGGCAGGTTGCCTTCATCCTCTTTGCCGTGGGCCTCTGGATTTTCTGGATCAAATGGTCAAGGAAAGGAGGGACACATGCTGAAAAGTAAAACCCTTCTGTTATTTCTGCTGAAGGCAAGTCTTATTTACGGGATACTGGCCCTTCCATGGTCGGTGTATGATGAAGGATACGGAAACTTCTACCGCAAATATGCCACCTCTGTTTTCGGGCAATTCCGTGGGACCGGATTCGTACTCTTCGATAAAACCAAGGAACCTGCCATCACCCATGTCAACCTTGGGAATAAAAAGCTTCAGTTGCCCAATGGCTCATACGATACCAAAGCCATCGATATCAACACCCGGATCCATGGGTATCTCCCTACTGTTCTTCTGATTGCGTTGGTTCTTGCCTCTCCGGTCCCATGGAGAAGGAAATTCATTGCCCTAGGTGTGGGCCTGGTACTGACGATGGCACTCATCACCTTCAAACAGTGGATAGCCTTGCTTTGGCTTTGCGATAAAACCGCCTGGCTGGACCTGACCCATTACACTGGTCTGAGTAAGAAACTTCTAGCCTTTACCAATACCTTCATCTCGGCTTCTTCGTTTACCATTCCTTACTTTGTGGTAGGTATTTGGCTTCTGGTCACCTTCCGCCTGGATGACCTAAAATCGCTTCGGGAGAAATAAGAGCCTGTATAAAAAAAGAAGAGGGCGTCCAAATGAGCGCCCTCTTCTTTTTTGCTGTCAATCTCTCGATTCAACAACGGATGATCAAATTATACTGAATCTTAACGGGTTTGCAAAGCAAAGCAGCTTTAGATTCAGATGCTGAGCGATCAGCCGAAGTATAGTTAGCTCCGGCGACGGATGAGGAAGAAAGTACCCATTCCGAGAAGAGCGATCCCGAAGATGATCAGACCCCACTGTGAAAGGGTCGGGATGGCGGCCGGTCCCGGAGTGGTGCTACCGAAGGTAACATTGTCGAATGCGCAGTTGTTGGCCGCACCGGTGAAAAGAACCGATTTCGCAGTACCGGGGAAAGAGATCCCTACAGCGTCCCAATTGCAATAGGCTCCTGTCGGATCACCGGTGCATCCGTTATTCTGCCAGTTGCCGGGCAGTGTCTGGGAAGCGATCAGATTTCCGGTGCCATCCAGACCGTCATAGACGTAAATTTCAACGGCGGAATAGGCACAATAATAGAAAGAAAATCCCGTCGTGAAACCGGCCGGAACGTTCATCGTCGAGGCAGCGCCGTCGAGGAAGAACATAACCGTGCTCGGTGAAGGTTCATTGGCAAAGTTGCCTGATCCGCCAGCATCCTCATCAATGATGGCAAGGGTATTTCCCCCGAAATACACACCGTAATTCGGACCGAGGCCTCCATTATAATAGTTACCGACCGCGGCAAGGTTATCAAGCCCTTCGAAATCCAGGAAGATAACCGAACCGGCATTGTCCTTCTGGCTGGCGGCTCCCCAGGATTGAATCTGCTGCTTAGTGACCTTTAAGGGTGCATTGGGATTGTGAATGGTAGGGATTTGGGCGAAAACGATCGTCGCCATCATCACCGACGCAATAAGTAAAGTGATCTTTTTCATAGATTAAAGTCTTGGTTTTACATTGGTTGAACTAAGAAATTACACTCCTAATTGATACGACAATATTATGACATTTTTTAGGGGAATGCAAGTTTTTTAGAAAAATTCTAAAAAAATTGCGCACCAAACGGGTTTTTGAGCCTATCAACTCCCTGAACAGCCTGATAATAAATCTATTTGTCAATCTTTGATTGGACCATAGCCAGTATCTCCTCTTCGGCTGCCCGGGCCATTGCCACCAGTTCGTTTGCCCGCGTCATCACCTCCCCAAAATAAGTCTGGTCTTTAAATCCCGCCCCATTCACCTTGACATTCAGGTAGGCCCCGATAACGGCGCTGCGGGCACAAAGGGCGCCTACGCCGGCATCGGTAACCGAATTCGGATTCCCTGTTTCCACCATAGCACGAAGGATCCCGAAGCTCTCAAAGGCTTTTTGTATGGTCCGGAAGGGTACTTCGATGGCATACCGGGTTGCTTCCTGGATGGCCCTTGTCCGTGCCGCTTTTTCTTCGTCTGTCCCTTTGGGCAACCCGAAAGCATCCATGATCCGGTTGAATGCCCGGGTATCCTCATCAACCAGGTACAGCAACTCCTCCTTCAGTTTCTGCCCCTTTTCCGCCCATTCGGAAAATTCATCCCAGCGCTCATCCCATCCTGCTTTGTGGGAAGAAAGGTTGGCGACCATGGTTCCGAGCGAGACTCCCAGCGCTGCCATATAGGCCGATACGGATCCTCCCCCGGGTGCCGGTGACTCCGAGGCAGTCTCATTGGCAAATCCCTCGGCTGTCATGGAAACCAGTTTTTTATCTGCCGGATCCTCGAGCAGGTATTCAATAATTTTCTCCTTCGGGTTGAATGGCTTCAGATCATCCAATCCGAGTGACTTCACAGCAATTTTAATGATCTCATCTTCCGACACGCCAACCGAACGTTGCTGCTTTCTTAAAAAATATTTCCCGGCATCGATCATCGCTTTTTTCGGGATCAGGCCCACGAGTTCGGACCCGGTCACACGCATGCCCCTTTCCATAGCTTTGGTACAGGCAGTCTCAAAGGCTTCATGCACGGAAGTGACACTGATATTGGTCAGGTTGATCGACACCTGGGCGATCCCGTATTCTTCAATATACCAACCGATGGCCTTGCAGGCTTTGAGTGCACCCGGGATCCATATCTCATTTCCGTTTTCATCCTTCCTGATCTTGCCGGTGATCGGATTCCCGTCGCGAACCGGCCGGCCCTTTTCCCGGATATCAAACGCAACGGCATTGGCACGCCGGGTGGATGTGGTGTTCAGGTTGACATTGTATGCAACCAGAAAATCGCGCGCGCCAATGGCGATCGCCCCGGTATGGGGATTGAACCGTGCAGGACCGAAATCAGGCTTCCAATGCGGGTCCTCGAGTTTCTTCGGGAGACCTTCATACTCCCCCGACCGGCAGTTAGCCAGGTTCCTTCTTTCCGGCGCGAAGGCTGCATTCTCATAACAATAAACCGGTATTTCCAGTTCCCTGCCAACCTTTTCAGCCAGGATCCGCGCATAGCGGGCCGTTTCTTCCATGGTAATATTGGAGACCGGCACCAGCGGGCATACATCCGTACCCCCGAAACGAGGGTGTTCCCCGTGGTGGCGGCTCATATCAATTACTTCGGCGGCCTTGCGAATGGCACGGAACGCTGCCTCCACCACTTCGTCGGGTGTCCCTACAAAAGTAACGACCGTCCGGTTGGTAGCCGCTCCCGGATCCACGTCCAGAAGTCTTACACCCGCTACTTTTTCAATTTCATCCGTAATCAGGCGAATAACCGCCATGTCGCGTCCCTCCGAAAAATTGGGGACACATTCGATCAGTTGTTTCATAACATTCAGTAAAAAAGTAAATGAAAACCGGCCGTCGAGGGTGCCGGCAAACCTCCCGTAAAACCTGGCAAAAATAGGTAAAATGTTGGATTAAATCCTTTACTTTTGTTACCGTATTCACAAACCTGCGTACCATGAAAAATATTCTGTTCCTGCTGATCCCGGCAGCCCTTCTCCTGGGTCAATGCAAACCGGCTGGCAACGGCCAGGAAAAATCCGTCGCCTCGGTCATTCCTCAGGCCACCATCGATTCGGTGATCGCCTACCTGTCGCCCAGGGCGGGTGAATGCGAAAAACCCCGCATGGAAAAAGGGGTTAAGCAATGCGCCGCCATGTGGACCCGCGCTGATGGCACCTCGACTGATTTTGCCAACCTCTGCAAGACCTACTTTGCGGCCGATGACGCCGGGCGTGAAGCCCTGTTCAACCGGCTGTCGGCAAACTGGGAGAGTCTTTTCGGACATTTCAACATGATCAGCCTTGACCTGAAACGGGGCATGCATCTTGATATCGGCGAGATGCTTCCGGTTGATGAGATTTTTGGGGCTTATGATCCTTATGCTCATTTCAACGACGATATGTTTACCAGCAAGATGGCCTTCATAACCGCCTTGAATTTCCCGTTTTATACCTTGAAAGAAAAAGAGGAACTCGGGCCTAAGTGGAGCCGCCTTCAGTGGGCATACGTCCGGATGGGAGACCTGTTCAATTCACGTGTACCCGCCGAAGTCAATGTTAAAATATCTGAAGCCCTGACGGAAGCAGATAACTACATTTCCCGTTACAACATCTACGTCGGAAATCTGGTTGATGAACAAGGCAAAACTCATTTTGACAAGGACATGAAACTCCTGTCTCACTGGAACCTGCGGGATGAGCTTAAAGCCAACTACAATAAAGGAGACGAGGGCCTGCTGAAACAGAAAATGATCTATCAGGTGATGCTTCGCATCATTCAGCAGGACATTCCCGATTCCGTGATCAACAACCCCGCCTTCCAGTGGAATCCTTTCACAAACAAGATGTTCAGGGATGGGAAAGAGGTAAAAGCCACACCCGAGCCCGACACGCGATACGCAACGCTCCTGAAACTTTTCCGCCAGATGAAGGCCATGGATCCATACACGCCCGCCAACCCCAACTTCATCCAGCGTTCATTCGACGGGGGCATGGAACTACCTCAGGAACAAGTCGAAAAGCTCTTTACCGATCTTTGTTCATCCCCGCAGGTCCGGCAGGTGGGAGAACTGATAAGCAAGCGGCTGGGTCGTCCGCTGCAGCCCTTCGATATCTGGTATGACGGTTTCAAGCCGAGAAGCAATATGAATGCCGAACTCCTGGATAAAACAACCCGGGCAAAGTATCCCAACACACAGGCCTTGGAGGCTGATATCCCGAACATCCTGCAAAAAATGGGATTCACTCCTGATAAAGCACGCGAGATCGCCTCCCACATCACCGTTGATCCGGCCCGGGGAAGCGGACATGCATGGGGCGCCCAGATGAAGGGTGACAAAGCGCACCTCCGTACACGAATCGGCAAGGCAGGCATGGATTACAAAGGGTACAATATCGCCATCCATGAACTGGGTCATAACGTGGAACAAACCATTTCACTCTATTTCGTCGACCATTACATGATGCAGGGAGTTCCCAATACGGCATTTACCGAAGCCTTTGCCTTCACCTTTCAGAAACACGATCTCGAGTTGCTGGGAATGAAAGACAACACACCCAACAAGGAGGAACTTGCAGCGCTTGACAACTTCTGGGGAAGTTATGAGATCATGGGAGTATCGCTGCTGGATATGAAAGTATGGAAGTGGTTATATGAACACCCGGATGCGACCAAAGAGCAACTCAAGGAAACGGTAGTGAAAGCGGCTATTGAGGTGTGGAACCAGTATTACGCGCCGGTGTTCGGCGTCAAGGATACCCCGATTCTGGCGATTTACTCTCATATGATCGACAATCCTCTGTACCTACCCAATTATCCGGTGGGGCACCTGATCGACTTCCAGCTCGACCGTTATTTCAAAGGAAAGAATTTTGCCGACGAGGCTATCCGTATTTATTCAACAGGCCGGATGATTCCCCAGCTATGGATGAAAAATGCCGTGGGCTCCGAAATCAGTATCCAACCCCTGCTGAGCGCTGTCAATGAGGCGCTCAAAGTGGTCACTCAATAACCGGCACACTTGTAAATCGCATTGCTGAAAGCTGTTTTTTTTATCTATTTTTGCAAAAAACCCGCCACCATGAAAAAAATATTATCTGCCTTACTCTTTGTTATCCCATTTCTTCTGCAGGCACAGAACTACACCAACATCTGCTCCCCCGGGACGACCTTCTTTAAGAAGATGAATACCACTCAGGTGAAAGCGTATAAAACCACCAGCTACACTATCCCTGCCGCCGGCGACACCATCTTCTACTCCTTTGCCACGATCCGTGATACTGCCGCCGACTGCCTTGACACGACCAAAGGTTCGATCCTTGGCCGGAAAATCTACAGGCATAGCAACGATTTCGTATTTCAATTCTTCAATAAGAAAAAGGACACCATCTATATCCTTTGTAAAGCGCTGCTTAATGATACCTGGCGGTTCACCCCCCTGTCATCCGGAACCTACCTCGAAGCCAAGGTCGTTTCCGTCGGCCAGGACAGTGTCATGAACACCCTGGATGAAGTGAAAAAGATCGAACTGACGGCCAAGCGCAACGATGGGACGGTCATCCCCAACCCGTGGAACGGCAAATACCTGAAATTGAGCAAAAATTATGGGTTGGTCAGAACTTTCGACATGACGAACTTCCCTTACGATACCGCGAATTACACGCTGGTTGGGAAAAAATCACCGGTTTCGGGAATACAGGATTTCGGATGGAAAGAGGTTTACAGTTACAATATCGGCGATGCCCTGCACTTCTCGGGATATAATAACGATGGATCCACCGGAACAAATTCGACCTGGAAGGAGATCCAGACAGTTTTTTCGAAAACCACATACGGAACGAACATCGACTCTGTAATTTATAAATTCGACCGGTGCCGCAGTACCGTCACCAACCCCGGCAGCAACCACGTTTATATCCGCGACACCATTACCATCAAATACCGGTTCACGGCGATGGGCCTCGATTCAACCATTATGCGCTTCCCTGACCAGTTTGTCCGCCGGAATATGTATGCCTCCCAGTATGACCGTTTCATGAAAGCATTCAATAACCGGCAAACGAAAAAGATAACCGAAGACAAATACCGGTTCCTGAACAACTGTTTTATCATACCCAGCGGAAGTGTTGTACTGTACCGGAACTATTCGGAAGGCCTGGGGATTACTGAATATTACCGCGACGACCAGACAACCCAGAGTTTCTACCGGCTTGTTTATTTCAAAAAAGGCACCGAAACCTGGGGAAATCCGGTCGGAACCGAATGTTCTCCGCTTCTCGATGTCGATGAAACCCCCGTGGCCGTTGCACCCCAGGTTCGCATCGTCCCCAACCCGATGAAGAACAGGTCTGAGGTAGTAATTGACGGGATCCGGAATACAGATGGAATGACATTCGTTCTGTACAATCTGGTAGGGAAAGAGGTAAGCCGTATGGGTATTCAGGGCCAGCATTCGATCCTGGAACGCAGCAACCTCCCCGCCGGACTATACATCTTTACGCTTTCCGGAAAAGAGGCAACAGTTAGCGGGAAACTGGTAATCGAATAATCCTTCGATACTTAGCGATCAGGTCCGTATTTTGCGGACCTGATCAGCCGAAGTATTCATCTCCGTATGGCGGATCAGTTCCCCGTTCAGGATGATCGTTTCCGCTTTGTTGCTGCCATACGCATAGGGCAGGAATGAATAGGTCGGGATCGGCCGGGTAATCAAGAGATTCGCTTTTTTACCTCTGGTAATGGTGCCATGTGTCCGGCTCAGCCCCATGGCGTAGGCACCGTTAAGCGTCACCGCATGGATCGCCTCCTCGGGGAGTAACCGGTACTTGATGCAAGCCATGGAAAGGATGAACTGCATGTTTCCGGAGGGTGACGACCCTGGATTGAAGTCACTGGCCATGGCTACGGGAAGCCCAGCCTGAATCATCGGGCGGGCTGGAGCATAATCCATCCCCAGGAAAAAGGCCGCTCCGGGAAGAATGGTGGGCATGGTGGAAGAACCGAGCAGGCATTCAATCTCTTCAGGGCCAGTGAATTCAAGATGGTCCACCGATAATGCGCCATACTTTACACCTACCTGAATTCCTCCCGAAAGGGCCAGTTCATTGGCATGGATCTTCGGTCTGAACCCGTAGCGGGCTCCTGCTTCAAGCATGCTGGCTGTTTCGTCGACTGTAAAAAAACCCCGGTCACAAAACACGTCAATGAACCCGGTGATTCCCGTTGAAGCTACCGCCGGGATCATCTCAGCGATCACCCGGTCCACATACTCTCCCTGGCGCCCCCTGTACTCCGCCGGTACCGCATGCGCAGCCAGGTAGGTCGCAACGATGGTTACCGGAGACAGCGTTTGAAGTTTACGGATGACCCGCAGCATCTTCAACTCGTCCTCCAGGTTAAGTCCGTATCCGCTTTTAATCTCCACGGCTCCGGTTCCGTACAGCATGATCTCATTCAAGCGCTCAAGGGCACTCGCGACCAGCTCATCTTCGGAGGCATCGTGAAGCCTTTGCGCCGAATTCAGGATCCCGCCTCCCCTCCTTGCAATCTCCTCATAACTGAGACCCCGGATTTTGTCGATATATTCAATCTCCCGGCTGCCGGCATAGACCAGATGCGTGTGACTGTCGCAAAAGCTCGGCAGGACCATGCGGCCCGTGGCATCTATGACCGTTGTTCCCGGCTCAAGGTTAGCCAGAATGTGATCAGGAACCGGCATGGATCCGAAATCCCTGATCAGATCTCCTGAGGTGAGCAACCAGCCGTTGGTTATGGTATTGAGAACAGACATTTCAGGACCGGCAATCCTATCGCGGAACGTTTCGTCCACCTGGATAAGCTCCGCTATATTGGTCAGTAAAAGTGGCATGCGACTGATTTTTCGACGAAGGTAGCCAAAAATTCCGGAGAAGGTCATTCCTTACGGCTGCCGCCTTCGTACATGATATCGACCTCTCCCCTGCTGCGAATGCACTCGGCAAGCCGGCTTTTTAACTTCCAGCATGTCATCTGTCTCAAATCCAGCATGCGTGATAACTCATAGGTCGAAACAGCCGGATCGTGGCAAACCATATAAACAATGCGGAACGCTTCTGTGATTGGGATGTGACAACGGTGAAAGATGGTATGTGCAGTGGCTGATTCCTCCGTCTTACACCGGGTGCACCGGCGTGAGTGGCTTTTCTTTCCCTTACAGTAATTGGTGTGCCCGCATTTCCGGCATACGAATCCATCGGCCCATTTCTTCTCTGCAATAAATTGAAGACAATCCTCCTCGGTTGAAAAATACCCGTCAAGACTCTGAAAATCAATCTGCTTTATCGAAACTTCCATACCTGCATCTGTATCCGTGTGCAAAAGTAGGAAAAAAATATAGTGATACTTATGCGATTTATATTAAAATTTGATTTATCTTTGCCGCAGAATTTCATTAACCAAAAAATAATCACCCAGAAGTATGAAAAAAATCATCGTCACCGTTGCATCTCTTGTAATGCTTGTGCTGAGTGCATGCAATGGAAACAGCAGCATCGCCGGGGGCAATTCAGCCGGCTCCACCCCGGGCCAGGTGAATAAACTGACCGCAGAATCGTTCAGGACTCTGGTGTGGGATTACCAGGCGAATCCCAACCAATGGGTCTTCAAAGGGGATCTTCCGGTGATCATTGATTTCTATGCCGATTGGTGTAAGCCTTGCAAAATGGTCGCACCTGTGCTCGATGAACTCTCCACTGAATACAACGGCAAGATCCGGGTATATAAGGTTAACACGGACGAGCAGCGGGAGCTGGCAGGGCTTTTCCAGATCAATTCCATCCCGGCCATCCTGTTCATCCCGAAAGACGGAAAACCCCGCATGTCACTGGGAGCCATGCAGAAACCCGATTTTATTGAAACGATCAAGTCGGTGCTCATGGTAAACCCGGCTGATGGGCCATCGGGCAAGTGAGCTGACCATACAGCCTTCAAAAATTTTAAGAACCAAAACGAGTACTAACATTCACACATCCAATAACATGATAGAGCACTTAACGAAACAGACCTTTTTTGATAAGGTATTCAACTACGAAAAAAACACGGAATGGAAATTTGAAGGGCAGCGTCCGTGTATCATTGATTTCTACGCCGACTGGTGCGGTCCATGCAAAATGGTAGCACCGATCCTTGAAGAACTGGCCGTGGAGTACAAAGGGAAAATCGATATCTATAAGATCGATACGGAATCGGAACAGGAACTCGCCGGCGCTTTTGGTATCCGGAGCATTCCCTCGATGCTGTTCGTCCCGATGACCGAACAGCCTCAGATGTCGGTGGGCGCCCTTCCCAAAGACACACTGAAAAAAGCGATCAACGAAGTACTGCTGAAAGAGGCGAACTAATGCCTTCCCTTTTCCCGACGGCATTCCTTCCTCCCGTTCAATACATGGCGGAATCTGCCAGGTCTGATACCCTTGTGATCGAAGACTTCGAGACCTACCGCAAACAGACCTGCAGGAATCATTGTGAGATCGCCGGACCAAACGGCCGGCAGATACTTACGGTCCCTGTAACCAAACCGGAAGGGAACCATACCCGGACGCGGGACATCCGTATCCTGTATGATCAGCCCTGGCACATCCTTCATTGGAGATCCATCGAAACGGCGTACAACAATTCGCCGTTTTTTCTTTTTTATCAGGATGCTTTCCGCCCGCTGTTCGAGAAACGGTTTACTTTCCTGATCGACCTCAACCAGGCAGGCATGGAAATCATCCTGCCTATATTGAACCTCCGTGTCCCGATTGCGCACACCCTTCGTTATGAAGCGATACCTGACGGGAGTAGCGATCTCCGGCAGAAACTTGGAACGAAGCATTCGTCCGCATCCTACCATTTCCCCAAGTATTCCCAGGTATTTTTCCCCAAACACCCGTTCCATCCCGGGCTCAGTATCCTGGATACGATCTTCAACCTTGGCCCGGAGACAAAGGAATATCTGAATTCAGTACGCTGAAATAAATTCGCTCGGTGTCCGGCGGCTCGTCAATTATTCCTATCTTTGCATTTATTGAATCTAAATTAATTGACGAGCCTGATTGACCTTCGGCAGGGAGAGCGTGCGACCATCATCAAGGTGAAAGGCCGTGGTGCATTTCGCAAGCGTATTACCGAGATGGGGTTCGTCAGCGGGCGGGAAGTGACAGTCGTCAAATCAGCCCCCCTGCAGGATCCGATCCAGTATAAAATAATCGGTTACCACATATCCCTGAGGCAAAGTGAAGCCCGGCTTATTGAGGTGGAACGGAACGACGGAGATCATGTTGTCGACCGGTCATCCATTCCCTCCTATGATTACCGGGGTACCATTCGTGAGGACACTCCGCGTGCCCAGGAAAGCGAAAGGGGAAAGGTGATTGAGGTAGCCCTCGTGGGGAATCCCAATTGCGGGAAGACGACCCTGTTCAATGTTGCTTCCGGCTCTCACGAACGAGTGGGCAACTTCAGCGGGGTGACGGTCGATGCCAAAGAAGCCGTGTTCCGCCAGGCGGGATACACGTTCAACCTCACCGACCTGCCTGGAACTTACTCTCTCACCGCTTATTCGCCGGAAGAGATATTTGTACGGCAACACATTACCGGCAATGTGCCCGACATTGTAGTGAACGTGGTGGATGCTTCCAACCTGGAGCGAAACCTCTACCTGACCACCCAACTTATCGACATGGATATCCGGGTGATCATCGCCCTGAATATGTACGATGAATTCACCCGACAGGGGAACGTCCTGGATCAT